>DAINRW010000017.1:0-14526 GCA_036741615.1 Nitrososphaera sp. | reverse complement strand
GGAGGCTGCTCTTCATTAGGAGGCTGCTCTTCATTAGGAGGCTGCTCTTCATTAGTAGAGGGATTATCGAAACTCGCGGTTTCATCTGTTGTTGAAGTAAAAGTAGAGCTCTCAGGATCATCGCTGTTGCTATCATCCAATTGCTCATCTTCAAGATCCTGTTCTTGGCCGTATGCGATATTATCAGTTGATGAAATGGGGCTGTAAAAGTAAGACTGTATTAGTCCTGAAAGCAAAAGTGTAATACAAACAAGAGATTTCACAGAATAATTATTATAATTACCAGTCGCTGACATAGAAATCATTAACACCCTACGAGCCCATTCTTTCAAGAAACATCTACCTTATAGTTCATAGGTCGATAAGAGCGTTTTGATTCATAATAGATAGGTTGGACATCATGTCTGTTTTCGCATCAAGTCTATATATGATTTTATATTATGTTAAAGTATCCAGATGGGCAAGCAGGTAGACAGCAGGGATCGAATTCAGTCTTTCTTTCGGCATGAAGCCGAAAGCGAAGATAATTTAGCGATGCATGTTGATAAATTATTCAAGGTCTACGACTCTACTGCTGGAAGAGTGATAGCGCTAAGAGACATAAACTTTAAGGTAAATAAAGGCGAGTTCCTAGCGATTGTTGGTCCTTCTGGGAGTGGCAAATCAACTCTTCTAAATATGATTGGCGCATTGGATAGACCAACTTCTGGAAGGGTGTTTATTGGAGGTGTAGATATATTCTCATTGAGTAATTCGGAAATCGCCTCTTTACGAAACAGAATGATTGGTTTTATCTTCCAGTCATACAATCTAATCAACAGAACTACTGTTCAAAGAAATGTTGAGTTGCCTGCTATAATTAGAGGTATGGATAGCGGTATCCGTAAACGTCGCGCTAAAAAGCTTCTTCACATGCTAGGAATAGGAGATAAAGCAAATTTCAAACCCTCTAACTTGAGTGGAGGTCAACAGCAGCGAGTTGCAATAGCTCGAGCATTAATGAATAACCCTACAATAATTCTTGCAGATGAGCCAACTGGGAATTTAGACACAAAGACAGGAAACGAGGTCTTTAACTTGCTCCGCGTTCTTTCGCAAAAGTATAAGAGAACTATAATTATGGTGACTCATAACCCTGCACTTGCAGAGGCAACAAACAAAGCCATCTATATCAATGATGGAACAATCGAAAAAGAGGTTTCCAACGGATGATATTTTTGAGCAATTGGATTAAATTTTCTCTGTATGCATTACCCATTGCGAAAATAGTTGTTTTCATATGCCTGCCACATACAGAACTAAAGGTCGCGGAAAAAATAGTAAAAAGAGGAGGACTTGTGATCTGAATTGAACATCAAGGAGGTCTTCTTACTATCAGTCGACGCTTTAAAGGATAGAAAAGTACGATCAGCCCTAACGATACTCATGGTTGTAGTGGGAAGTAGCCTCATGGTTGCCCTCAATGGGCTTAGTGCAGGGATTGGAGAGTTTATAGACCAATCATTTAGTTTGCTTGCACCAAATATCCTGTTTGTGACAAGTGCTCAACAGGATGAATCCTCATCTGGTCCCTTTGGAGGTGGAGGTCCGCCGCCGGTTCCCAAGATTACGTTAAACGAAGCTGTTGAGACAAGGATACGCTCTCTCCCCTTTGTAAGCGATGTGGTCTCTTCATATCAGGGTCAAGTACAGCTAGAAACATCAGGCAAGACTCTTTCTACTTCTGTTTTTTCTATCGATCCAGCAAAGCTGTATACTATAGCGCCCACTCTGGAATTCCAGGAAGGTTCTGCTTTACGCTCAAATGATCCATCTGCCATTTACATAGCTGATCAGATAGCATATCCGCCTGGTGAGAATGCACCCTTTGCAACGATAGGTCAAACTATGAGAGCTACGTACACATTCATTGATGAAAATGGCGATCAACAGCAAGAATCCAGAAGCTTTGTGGTAAGAGGAATAATGGAGCCCGCAGGCAATCCAACAATTGATAACGCGGTCGTATTCAATGAAGCTGCGGGGAATGCTCTAATGCATAAATCTGGCAAGTATGACGGTTTCTTGGTCGCTGCTGAATCTGGAGACTATGTTGGCATTGTTGAAGGGGAAATAAGGAATTTATACGGAAACGATATAGGCGTCACATCGCCGGAGGCCATTCTAGCGACCATAAGGGAATTCACGGGAGGGTTCACCGTCTTCATACTAGGTATTGCACTTGTAGCTCTTCTTGTAGGAGCAGTGGGGATCATTACGACTCTTTATACCTCAGTAATGGAAAGGACCAAAGAGATAGGCACGATGAAGGCCATAGGAGCGCAGAGTAGTAATGTACTAGGCCTTTTCATGGCAGAAGCTCTAATGATAGGTATACTCGGAGCTACTTGTGGGCTGCTTGCGGGTATCGCTGGAGGCTATGTGCTGACTGCAGGAATGAGTTCATCAGGAGGATCAGATGAAGGTGGTGCAGGCAGCGGTCCAACAAATGTATCACCTGTCTTCCGTCCTACTGACTTAGCAACAGTGTGGAGTATTTCGGTTGGTCTAAGCGTTATTGCTGGCATATACCCAGCATGGAAGGCATCTAGGCTATCTCCTATTGTTGCTCTAAGAAGAGAATAAGTCCACACATGCAGGACGCGATACGCATTCTTTGGTCGAGATACTTGCTTAGTTATGAAATCCCATAATAAGACATTAGCTATCAATCTACATGAGTCCATCATACCAGATATAGACTCGCAAAAATCCGGGGAAACTAATTGTTTCGTCATTTCGGCGATATCGGATTAGCTCTTCAGAATCATGTTAAATAGTTGACGTGCCACCAATTTGGGATGGTGTAATGCAAGTTTCATCATGTTGACTCTGCTGAAATCTGCCTTGATAAAGTCCAAAAATTCGTCGACTGTCATATCCCGGAGAATTTCAATTTCTTTATCCCATTGCTCGTCAGTTAACCCAATCCAGCGCATCTGCACCTTGAGCGCAGAATGTATCCTGGATTCTGCCTTGGCCTTCCATGATCGTTCATACTGCAACAAAGATTCCCTATCCGAATTATGTGAAAGTGAATCGGCTCCAACCTCCCCAGCAAGCCTCCCAAATTCGATGGCGTAGCGTATTCCCTCTAGCACAAGTGGATTTGACTGGCCCGCAGAGTCACCGACCATTATCAACCCATCAGCTATGCTATTATGCCTAACACCTTCATTTGGTATAAACCCATAGTGCAGTTCTAAAGGTTGTATCTTACCATCCCCGATTGCATCAAGCGGCTTAAACCTTTTTTCAATAATGTTGTTTAACTTCTCAAGCGGTTCCGCATTGGATTCTGGTCTGCCAATTCCTACACCGACTCTCACCCTATTTTTTGAGAGAGGAAAAAACCATGCATAGCCCGCATCTGAATAATTTTGCCCTACCATAAGGGCCCATGTTGTGCTGTCAATATCGTCGCAGTAGCATTCGTATTCTGCACCTACTCCATAACGACTCCATTGGTCAACTACTCCTGCTTTTCGGCCAACAGACGTGCTAAAGCCGCTCGCATCTATAACCAATCTTGAGTGCACCGTTAATTTTCCGGCGGGCGTGCTTGCCTTGACGCCGGCCACTCTCTGTCCCTCTTTGATAACATCCGTAACAATACTTTTTATCATCAACTGGGCACCCTCCCTGGCTGCAAGAAAAGCAAGATGCTGATATGCAGCTCTGACGTCAAGTACGCAGGATTTGGCCGCATCGCCTCTGATAATGACATCATTGGACGGTGATACAAAGCGATAATTCTGAATCGGGTTGTAAAACTTACTTGGCATGCCAAGCCTCTCCATTTCAGAAATCCAAGTTACTCCGCTCGTTCTAATGTTGTGCGCAATGGACTGGTCCTTCTCAAAAAGAATTACTTTCGCTCCAGCCATTGCTGCAGTATATGCAGCTGAAAGTCCTGCAGGTCCTCCACCAACTACTGCAATATCAAATCTTTCTTCTTTCTCTTCCATTATTTTTTACTCATCCTGTAGTAAAGGAGATGCCATCAAATCTCATATGCGGCAGTATGGAATCATAAATCACTTTGCGCTCCTTTGAAATGCCGTTCAGCCTACGCAGCGCCTCAAAGACATTACCCGCCACCATGACTTCCTTGACCGGGTGCTCAATGCTTCCGTTTCTCACCAGCTGGCCTCCTTTAACCACACCTGAAAAATCTCCATTGACAGGGTTTACATTACCAGAAAACCTGCTTATGATTATGCCCTTATCTATTTCAGACACGAGCGTATCTACGCTTGAATTCATAGGTTTTACTACAAAATTTGTTGTCGAAACCGTTGGAGGGGAGCTCGTTGATCCGCCTGCATTGCCTGTACTCCTAACACCATCTTTATTTGCTGTGTAAGTATTATAAAGAAACTTCTTTAGAATCCCTTTTTCTATTACAAGATTTCGACGGTGAGGAACCCCTTCTCTGTCGAAGCTAGATGCATTGATTCCCTCAATGTTCGTTGCATCATCTTCTACAGTCAACAGATCGGATGCTACCTGTTTGTCCAACTTGCCACCAAAGTGGCTCGATTTTTTTTGCACTGCATCCGAATTGATGGAATGCGCAATTACTTCCTCTATCATTTCATTTGCAGCCATAGGAGTTAGCAACATCTCCCCCTTGAAGTTTTCATCTATCTTGCGCGTGCCAAGTGACTTTACTACGGTCTTTGCAAACTCGTTTGCAGTATCGTACACGTTAATGTCTTTGACATGATGTGAGCTACCCACCTGGTAATCAAAACTTGAGATTTCAGTATTTTCTATCGCCATGCCCATTATCGACCAAGAAAACACAGTTGCCTTCTCTTTTTGCTCTACGCCATTAGAGTTTGCAAGCGAGTGTGTCACAACTTGGGCGCTAAAGTTACCGCTGTCGACACTTACTCTGCTATCATAAGATTTGGCAGATTTGAGCATATCAGATGCTATCCTTGCTGCATCTAATGTTCTAAATGACTCTGCCTTTCTATCATATATGCCGGGGAGCGGTTTTGACTTTGACCTTGTTTTAGCCGGAAAGATATTATGTTTGTCCTTTGGGCTTGCCCGTGCAACCTTTATCGCCATCACTACTGCATCTCTAATTCTACTTTTGGCTAGATCGTTGATAGAGTAGAACCCAGTCGAGCCATCAAGCGCGACCCTGATACCTATAGAAGAGATCACCTGTGATTTGGCTTGCTTGACGTCATTATTCTCTATGAAGACCTCGGATTCATTAATGGTAGCCGCATACACTTCGGCGTCACTTGCTCCAAGAGATTCGGCCTGCTTTATTGCGAACCGCAAAAGATCCAGTGTCAATCTTGTAGCCCTCCTATTACCGCTGTGCATCTGATATATGGGCCGCCACCATCAACCTTTGCTGGCTGATACTTGCCACAATACCCCGTGCCGATATCATAATGAAATTCATTGCCTATCATGTCGACCGACTGGAGCACCTCAAATGCGTTTCCAGAAATGCTAGCTCCCCTTAGCAGCTCTTTCTCCTCCCCATTTTCTATCAAATATACTTCTTCAGCGCCAAACATGAATTCACCGTTTGCATCTGCCTGTCCGTTTCTTGCGCCCTTGACAATATATCCATGTTTGGTTTCCTTTATCATTTCCTGTATCTTATGCTCGCCTGGTTCAATGAACGTGTTGCGCATCCTGATGAGAGGTTCATCATTGTAATTGAAGGCCCGGGCATTCCCAGTTGAATTGGTACCAAATATCATCGCTGACTCTCGATTATGGAGAAATGATTTCAGCTCCCCTTTTTCAATTATTACAGTTCGTCCAGCAACCACACCTTCTTCATCAACAATTATCGTGCCACCTGCATTCCTCTCTATCTCTGACCTTCCGCTATCAACCAACGTTACACGGTCACTTGCTACTTTGCTACCTATCTTGTCTTTTACCACTGATCCAGATAGCACAAAGTCCGCCTCTACAGTGTGGCCAATTGCCTCATGCGAGAGGAGACCAACCATAGCAGGATCGAGAATCACTGTCGTCTTGTTCCCGCTCACATGTCTAGCATCGAGCAGCTTGGCCGCTCTTGTGGATGCGATGCGTGCATATTCTAGATGGCTCTTCTTTTTGAAAAGGTCATTCCACCCGCCGGTAATTCCTATTCCCTCATGGGCTGTTGCGCTCTCACTTGCCTTCCTTGCAATTGCTGTTACACTGAACTCAGGCTTTGAATCAAAAATCTCGACGTCAGCACCATCGGTGTTCACGATGATCTTATGATCAACCGTTTCACGGTAAGTACACGAAGCAGTCTTGACTGCCCTATTGCTTCGAGCCTCCTTTTCTGCATCCTTTGTTACTTCAACTTTCTGCTCGATGCTAATATCTGACAAGTCTTCTATGTTAGAAGCTGTTTTAAAAGTCCCTGTAGCCATTTTTGATTCAACTAGTCCTTTGACTTTGTTCTTCTTAGTCTGGGCAATTGCTCGTGCGGCTGATATGGCCTCACTTAGAGAGTGTCTTAGGGTTTCGTTTGAAATAACGCTTGTACTGGTAAACCCCCAACAGCCACCAACCAGAACTCTGATTCCGCAACCAGCATTTTCTACTACTCTTATCCTTTCAAGTTCACCGTTGACAAAATTGACCTCGCTTGCCTTCCTTGATTGATAGCGGGCTTCGACATAAGTTGCACCCTTTGAAGATGAAACCAGTAACCTGAGACTGTCAGCTATCTTTGCATCATTTTGCATCGTTTTCAATTGGAGACAGATTAGGAGTATATCTGTATCTCCCCCATTGAACAGGTATTTAGTCCTAATAGCTGTCACAATGTTACTATAACGAACACGATCAGCAAAATTATGCAAAGTCCATCGAATTGACCTCTCGGTGGTATTCTTTTCCTCTTTTTGAATACAATTCAACTCCCACAAAAATTACGAATGTAGAAATTCTTCGCTATCCTGCATAGGTGAAAGGGTAATAGACGACGACGACAACAACAACAACAACAATAAGATGAAATTCATAGTTTATGGGATCTACAGTTATATCTTGTATAATCCCTGCAGGATATAGAAATGGATCTGATCCCTGCAGTTCGTGCCCCTGAATTTAAGGATATAACGAGCTGGGCTAACTCGGAACCACTTTCGATGAGAGGCTTGAAGGGCAAGGTAGTGCTCATTGACTGTTGGACGTACACCTGCATCTTTTGTCTTCGGACCATACCTATTATGAGGCGTCTACAGCAAAAGTATGGAAATTATGGGCTACAGGTGATTGAAGCCCATTCAGCTGAGTACCAATTTGCTACCGACCATGACAATATTCGGCGCGCTCTTTTACGATATGACATCAGCGATATACCAGTTCCATTTGACACAAACAATAAGACATGGGAAGCTTTTGGAAATATGTACTGGCCAAAACATATCCTAATAGATCATAATGGACTAATCCGTTATGAGCATGCTGGTTACGGCGGTATGGAAGATTTTGAAGATGCTGTTGTCGAATTAATGGAGGACGCTGGAAAGAAGCCGGTTGAGGGAAGAGAGCAGGATAATCCAAATGATGAGATCTATGATACCTATGGTATGCATTTTTACGGAATTGCTCCTGAGATATGTGTGGGCTATTCACGCCTCAGGCGCTTTGGCAATAATCAGACGCTTAAACCAGACGCTATGAATGTCATGGTTGATCCGGGATTGCATGATTCTAATGTCGTATATCTGCGAGGAAGATGGATTTGGCAGCGTGAGGGGGTGCAGTTTAGCCCTGGTGGAAAGGATCTACATGCAGCTATAATCATGAAATATAATTCTGCCAAGAGGGTGCATGGCATAATGGGCACCTCTGATGGTAAGCCCGCCAAAGTAGAGATTAAGCTTGATGGTAACTACCTAACAAAAGAGCAATTAGGAAAGGACACCAAGATAGAGAATGGTATAAGCGTAGCTAATATCGAATGGCCTTTCATACACAATCTTATTAGAGCAGATAACCCTGAGACTCGCGAAATAGAAATTATTCCACGCTCGGATAACCTTGTATTCTATACCTTTGCCTTTGGATAGAGCATGTCGTAATGATATTGCCCGCTATCTCTTTTTGTGGCCTCATAGTGTTATGAAATGCTCATATGCATCAAAACGTCATTAAAAGAGAGCAAAAGCTGCAGAAGTTTACAGGATACACTTTATTGCTAACTTTTTTATTTCTTCTTTTCCAAATTGTTTAACATGCAAGAAACCCCAATTGAGCTCAATGAAGGAGCCCTTGCTCCAGACTTTGCAATGAGAGATATGCAGGGTAATATAAGCAGGTTGTCCGACCTCAAAGATAAAAAAGATATTGTGGTCTATTTCTATCCAGAGGATTTCACGCCTGGTTGCACTACACAAGCAGTTGAGTTTAGCCAGGACTATGAAAAATTCAAAGAAGCCGGCATTGAGATAGTGGGTATATCTCCCGATGAAGAGGAATCACATGAAAAATTTCGGCAAAAAATGGGGATTCCATATCCTCTTGTTGCTGATACGGAGAAGGATGTCTCAAAAAGCTATGGAGTTTACGGACTAAAGAAATTCATGGGAAGAGAATACATGGGTGTCAGTAGGTCGACCTTCCTTATTGATAAGACAGGCAAGATAGTCAAAATTTTCAAAAGGGTCAGGCCCGCAGGACATAGTCAAGAAGTATTTCAAGCCCTAAGAGGCTAAAACAATCCCGAATCCTTAAAATCAAACCAAATAACACAAGTTGCTCCCACCAATAGGCAATATGAGCCGCCCCCCTCAGACTGCAACCAATATTCCTATTATTCGACATGATGCCAAAAGAAATATTGTTGATCCATGTAGGTTTAAATAATTTCTGTTACAAATTTTTTATTGCTTGGCATCTATAAAGACCATCTGTGACTGCCAATGTCACAAGAAATACGGAGACAGGTCGATATGCGGAAAATGCGTCGACAGGCATAAGGCGTCACCTTACTATAACATTCTGAAAAAATTTGACTAGAAAGAGGAGTCAAATATAGACTTCTTTTCATTTAAATCTTCGAGGACGCGCCATCTCAACCTTCCTAGCATCTTATGATTTTGTGATCTCGAACGAATTGGATCAGAGATGGTTTTAGCCGTTAATGGGTAGTGTGGCGAGCTTTTTATTACTACGAGGTACTAAAAACAACCTATTTGCATTATAGCTAGCCTGCACACCATTCAAATAAGGTCATTGCGGATCCGGAATGTGAAAGCTTTCGCCATCTTGATAGCTGCACTAATTGCAGGAGGAGTTGTATCTGTTTTAGCTTCTGTGTTCTATTATCCAATTCAGTCCGATCGATTGGAACACACTATTGCAAGTGAAACTAGAGATATCAATTCATTGCCCGTCGTTTTTGAAAATGCAACTAACCTGACAAATAATCCAATGGATTCTGTGTATGGACAGGTCGCAGCATGGGACAACAATGTATACATGCTCTGGCAAGATTCTGTGCCCCCAGGATACACGAACTACGACATTTTTATAAAAACTAGCAGGGATAACGGGACTACCTTTGGAACACCAGTCAATTTAAGCAATAATCCAGGTTTTTCAGAGCATCCACAAATTGCAACATATGACAATAAAGTTTATGCAATATGGGCTGATGACTCTTCTGGCAATAGAGAGGTTCTTTTCACCAGGAGTCAAGACAATGGAGCTACTTTTGAGACAATCAGAAATCTTAGCAACAATACTTCAGACTCATTTAATCAAGAGATATCAGTTTTTGGAGATGACGTTTATGTAGTTTGGCTAGACCGAGAGGAGGATGGCAATACAAATATTTTACTTAGGTCAAGCGCTGACGGAGGTGTAACATTTGGAAGTACCGTAAATATAAGCAACAACGCCAATGAAGAAACCTTTCCGAAGGTAACAGCCTACGAGGGCAATGTATACGTAGCTTGGAATGTGATTGATGAGACTTTAGGTGACAGAGAAAATCAAGGCCTCTTCCTTGTAAAGAGTCAAGATGGTGGAAATACTTTTGGAGACATGATAACACTCAACCAGGAAAATGACTTTGGTGAGCTGCAAATCGCTGCGTATAATGAGACTGTTTATGTGGCAGCTGGAGGGCTTCACACAGTTGATGTAGATGGCCTGTTCTTCGCAGTGAGCACGGATGCAGGGAGCAGCTTTTCAGAGCCTCAGACGATCGACGAAAATGGCACTTTTATAAATCCACTAAATGTAGAAGTCGGTGCCTATGACGAACAGTTTTCATATATAGCGGCGCAGGTTTCTGTTTCAGGTAATGAAGAGATCCTCCTTATAGAAATGCACGGTAATAACTCAACACGAGCAATGAATTTGAGCAACAATCCAAAGGTATCAGAGTGTCCCTCTATAGCTATGGCAGGAGATAACATCTATGTAGTATGGGAAGATATGACTCCTGGAAATCATGAGATACTGTACGCAAAGGGGAGCAGAGCCTAGCAATCTTACCAAACTGCTTTTAATCATAATGGATAGGATGAATGTGAACTAATAATGTCTGAACGAACCCCAGAATCCTCAATAGAACCTGATGAACAATCATTGTCTAAAAGGGCTCGAGAAACTGGACTAACACTTAAAGAACTGGCTAATTCGATAGGTAGGAAAGGCAAAGCCGTCGCTCAACAAAAAACGACTGAGCTAAAAGAGGCGGCCAAAGATGATAAAATCAACGCAAAAGATGCCGCAGACATTCAGATGCTGGGAAGCCACATAGAAAGCATAATCAATATCTTTGAAGATACGATGGATAAGATAACGCTCCACCCTACATATGATGAACAGCATAAAATGCTCGTTGGGTTCAAAAAAATCCTCGAGGAAGAAGTTAACTTGATTGATGCAAGGTTGAGTATGGCAAAACGGCTCAAGCACCTGGAGCCTTCGCAGTCTCCCGAAACTCTCGAAGAAAGAATTGAAGAGAGAAAAAATACGAACATTGTGGATGCTGAATCAGTCAACCAACCATTGCCACCTAGCGATGACGCTAGAACAATGGCTGAAATGGTGGAAGATGATAGGGATAAAATGTAGTTGATTGCTGGCCTCGAATTTTCTGAGATGACGACGAAACCTAAATCTAAATCTCATTTTTTTGATAATGCACTAATTATGAAGAAGGGTTGCGCGGGCAAAAGAGAGTGATTACATACATATGTATCTCATAGGAAGCACAACGCTAAGGAATACAATAATGCAATAAATTAAAATCTGATATTAATGGTTAGTATTGTTCACTTTAATTTTTATTAATAATATGTGAGGGTAGTGGCCATGGTAGAAGTACAAAAGATCGAAGAGCAGATAGGTGAAGCCCTAGGATTAGAAATTGCAGCTCAGAAAGCAGTAGAAGAGCTTTCTTCAAAAGGCTTGCTGGAAAAACGAGGAATAAAAGGGAAGCTGCAAGGAATGAAAAGTGAAGCTGCGGGCCATCAGAAAAAGATTGAAAAATTAATGCAGAGGGTTTCGGAATCAGAGGGTCTTAGCCAAGATAACATCAGACAACATGCTGAAGAAGCGTCGCAAAAGGCATCGCAAATGATGCAAACATATCTCGGAGAAGATCCTGACACATTAGATGCACTAGAGTTCTTATGTCTTGCAGAAGGAGGGGAGGTGACACACTATGAAGTACTAAGCGAGATCGCCAAGGAATTCAAGGAAAAAAAATTGGCAGCAGAAGTCAGATCGATTTTAAAGGAAGAAAAAGATCACCTCAAATTATGCATACAGCTTGCGAAGGAAAATAGCATCAGAAGCTAAAACAGAGCTTTAGGAACCCATCTCTTTTTCCTTGTCATTTTTCAAGATTTTGAGTTGTGTAAATCTTAATCCTTTGTTTTTGTACGATCTATATCCTTTCCTTGTCTGTTTTCTTTATGATCCATTGCTTTTGAATCTTGTTCTATAGTGTCTGGTGTGAGACCAGGATCTTCACCAATCTGTGATAAGACAGCTTCCTCCTTCTTTGTTTCTTCTGCGTCGTTGGCTTGAGTTTCTGAACTGCTCATATGTATTAACTGATGCGACAGCATGGTATATAATTAGGGGGTTACAACCTGCAAACCCCCGACCGTTGATAAAAGTCCAAGGTCTTATCAATCCTCCTCCTTGCGTACATGCATATTTACGCACCAAAAATTAAAGCAATCAATAAAAAAAGGCATACGTAGTATTCGCTACTGTTGTAGCAGTACTTCAACAGAATACTGATTTTTCGTCATATTCCCGTGCCCTATTTTCAATGGTCTAGAAGAATTGCTTTATCACGGACGCTTTCAGGTTTTTTGACCCTTTTCACCTTTTTTCCAAATCTGGATTTGTCCACCATACACTTCATTATCATACACAAAAGAAGGAACTTGTGAATAGTAACCCTCACGTCCTGAGCTAAATGTTTTTGGAGCTAAGGGGATTTCATGTTCTTTCCCATCAGGCATCCTAATTGTCGCGTATGCAATTTTGCTTTTCGGTCTCTGCGATGAACTTTCTTCAGACATGAACTTGTTATGCTAAAATACCAAATGACTACTATAAAACCATATTGCACAGTATCTGAATATAATGGGTACAGCTAGTAAATGCCAATGAAACTATTCCTCACTCAAAACGCGATGGATGATACTCTCCTTGCTCGACTATCATATAGGCACAATTATCGAAACGCATTGAGGAGAAGAAGACGAAGGGGAAGGCAGATATATATTATAAACCGGTTGAGTCGCTCTGTAGTTTCTCGGCAGAATCAGGGTCTCTATCTGCATAGTATTTCACCATGCCTAGCTTGAGCACTTTGAGGGATAGCAAAGCGCATTTTATCCTTGCAGGGCCAAGGTTAAGGAGTCCAATATTTTCCAAAATGTCATCTTTAGTGAGATCTTTGACAGAAGTTAAAGGCTTGCCCATTATCATTTCAGTTAACATTGATGCGCTTGCTTGGCTGATCGCACAGCCTCTCCCCTCAAACTTGATGTCTTTTATCTTATCGCCATCAACCTTGAGGTGAATATCAATCTCGTCACCGCATAGAGGATTGCTATCATGTATACTTACATCTGCCTCAACCAGCTTTCCCTTGTTTCGAGGATTGCGATAGTGATCTAAAATTATCTCACGATAAATGTCATCACTCAAATCTTGAATAGCCTCCTTGCCTCTTCAAGTGCACTAATGAAGACATCGACTTCCTCCTTTGTGTTGTAGATATAAAAACTTGCCCTAGATGTTGCGGCTACGTCAAGTCGCTCCATCAGCACCTGCGCGCAGTGATGGCCTGATCTTATTGCAACTCCATGATCATTCATAATCGTGGCCAGGTCATGCGGGTGGATATCACCAATGTTAAATGATATCACACCCCCCCTGTCCTTTGTATTGTGAGGGCCGTAGACTGTTACGCCCTTTACTCCTGTAATCTTATCTAGTGCATATTCTGTCAGCTCCACTTCGTGTTCTCTGACCTTATCCATACCAATGTTGTTTAAGTAGTCAATTGCAGCGCCAAAACCAATTACGTCGGCGATATTAGGGGTTCCTCCCTCGAATTTGTACGGAAGGTCATTGTATCTTGTCTCATACTTGTGAACCTCCTTAATCATATCGCCTCCGCCTATAAAGGGCGGCATCTTTTCAAGAATTTCCTGCTTAACATACAATACGCCGACGCCCGTGGGTCCAAGCATCTTATGGGCAGAAAATGCCATAAAATCGCAGTCCATCCTCTGTACGTCTACCTGCATGTGAGGTACAGACTGCGCTCCATCAATAAGAACAGGTATACCCTTTTCGTGCGACATCTTGATCATGTCGTCAACTGGAACAATGGTGCCAAGTACATTTGACATATGTGAAACGGAGACCAGCTTTGCTTTCTTACTGCTATCAAGATAGTTCTTGTATTCTTGAAGCTTTAGGTAGCCGTCGTCGTCGGTTCCTACATATTCCAGCTTGGCTCCTTTCTCAGAAGTCAATATTTGCCATGGCACAATATTGCTATGATGCTCTATTTCCGTGATGACTATCCTGTCATCTTTTTTAACGTTGGCCCTACCCCAGGAATAGGCGACAAGGTTTATGGCTTCTGTGGCGTTCCGTGTAAAAATGATCTCTTCAGTTGATTTGGCATTGATAAACTTGGCCACCTTCTCTCTCGTCTTTTCAAACTCTAAAGTGGCCTCCTCCGCGAGTTGATGTACTGCACGATGAATATTGGAATTGTAATTCATATAATAATCAGAGATAGCGTTAATGACTGCGAGAGGTTTCTGTGTGGTAGCGGCATTGTCAAGGTACACAAGAGGTTTGTCTCCGCTAAGCTTGCGCTTAAGAATGGGAAAGTCTTCTCTTATTTTATGTACATTTAGAGCACCTTTTTGCATCATTTCGCTAGTCCAGCTTAATGTAAATTGAGTTGTCCTGTATTTTAACCTTGTAAGTTTT
>DAINRW010000016.1:0-14543 GCA_036741615.1 Nitrososphaera sp. | reverse complement strand
CCTCTTCAGGCGAGCCGGTGAAAATTGATGCATTTTCTATGGAAAGCCTAACTCTGCCATACTTATCAAGGACTAGCACCTGCTGCTGCTTTTTAGATTTCAGGAAAAGCATTTTTTTATTGATCTCGCAGGCAAATATGTGGTAATTATCAGTATCCAAAATACGCTTCACTCCCTCACTTATACCGAAAAGCTCACAGGCAAGGACATGAGCTTCTTCTTTCTTTATCACCTGTGCATTAGTTGTACCGATATCTAATGAAACATTTCCCATAGCAGTAACTCGCATAACCGACCGTTCGCTGATGTATTCTGACTGGATAGTTATTGATTCAGGCATTGCCCCCCGCTCAAGTGCTGCCATTTTCACCTGCTCAGATAGTGCAGAAATATCTTCCAGCCGAGGACTAGTAACAGTCTTTTCTGCCTCTTCATGAATCATTGCCGCTGCGACACCGATTGAGGAGATTACTTCTGCGTGCTCTGCAATCTTGTACTGTAATTGTTGCTTTGCAGCAATATAGGGCACGAGCACCGATGCCCCTCCGCCCCCACCGATAAGCACTACTCGTTCCTTCTTCAGCTTGTATTCTTTGATTATGGGCTCAACTACGTCAAGCACCTTTTTGGCAGAAATATCGAGGATAATAGTTGCTGCCTGCTCCATCGTGGTGCCCAATCGGTTAGCAAGTATCGAAAGTGCAAGCTTTGAAGAGGTTTGATTGGCCTTTGCATAGTCGCCTTCGGGCACAAGGCCAAGCGCGTTTGCAGCACACGTGTTTGTTATCGCAAAGCGCTTTCCCCCTGCCGATTCGATTGCAATGTAGTCAATTGGATCACCATCTTTTGG
The DNA here is from genome assembly GCA_036741615.1 of Nitrososphaera sp. Taxonomy (GTDB): domain Archaea; phylum Thermoproteota; class Nitrososphaeria; order Nitrososphaerales; family Nitrososphaeraceae; genus Nitrososphaera. The sequence goes on along the minus strand of DAINRW010000016.1, from coordinate 13,693 downwards.
TTTGAAGGTAATAATTTGTCCGTTCTCAAGCTCCTCAGGGGATGCAAAGCAAGAGTATCTAAGTCCAGCTATATGCGCAGACCTTGGACCAACATCAGTTATCTTTCTGCCCGTCCAGCGCACAAGTGAGCCCCCTGCAACGCCAGCAACTCTGACATCAAGTGATCGAATGCAAGTGGGATGCTGCATTATTGTGACATAGCGGACCTCAGGTTTGCCATCTTTAATCGCACAGATGTTAGTTGACGTGCCACCTACTTCTATGAATACACCATCAATTACACGCAGATGAAGGAGAGCCCCCGCAACACTTGCTGCCGGACCAGATAAGACGGTGACAATTGGCTTGTTTCGAAAAGTACTCATGTCTGTAACTCCGCCATCACCCTTCATTATTAGAAGCGGGGCACTGATTTTTTCGTTCTGTACTGCAAACTCGACGAATTTTGCAGTGGTTGTTGTCTTAGGCAGGATGCCTCCATTGATTGCTGCAGTAAGCGTCCTTATTTCAAGTCCGTAGACCCCTGTTAGTTCATGACCGGCGGTTGCAGGCATATCCGATCTATCCATGACGAACCGCTCGTTGCTTGGATCGTCGACGCTATAAGCCTCACTAACAACTATGACTTCTGCACCTTCTTTTTTTAGCCCATCTATTGCCTGCCCTATTTCTTTCTCCTCCAGATATTTCGAAGTGTCAATAAAACGATAACAAGTCTGCAAATACTTGTTCGGTGCAAGCTTAACATCTCTGATGTTTGTGCGCTTGATTACATTGGATTTTTCCAAGCCCACACCCATACCTATAATCCCAACCTTGGCGGTATCACCTTCAAGCAATGCATTGACTGCCTGGGTAGTGCTATGGGATATCAATTCGATCTCAGAGTTCAGAATTGAATATTTTTGTATCAATGTCTTAAGCGCCTCAATTATTCCCGCCGAAACACCATCAGATGAGGAATGTGTAGTAGGCACTGTAACTTTACCTATTATCTGACCGGTCACCATCTCAATCGCAACAGCCTTGGTGAATGTACCACCTACATCAATGCCTACTCGGATTCTCCTGCTTTTCAAAATGGTTAGGCTAGCCTAATTAGCCAATGTAATTTATATTTTCTTATTGAGATAGTCACTAATACTTTATTTTAATTAGTATAGATTAATCAGAATATAATACTTCACCAATTCAGATATTCAAAGATTTACCCTGCTATGAGAAAATCGGCGGGTTTGACTTAGCAATTAGGTAATTTGTCACCACTATTTCATTGATTGGGCCCCTCTTGCTCCCTACAGAATTAATTTTCCTTTTCGCCCTTACTATGACAATATTTCTATCATAACCTCTATAGAGTTCTCTTGTTAGCGAATGGTCGCTATTACTCAACATGACAAAGCATCCTCTCGAGTCGAGTGCTCTGAATACTTCTGATAGTTGGTTCTGTTCCTTGATAGAGAACTCGCTCTTAGAATACCGAGTAAAGCTTGAAGTTTTAGACAGTGGAATATAGGGAGGATCAAAATAAACAAAGTCATCTTTTCCAGCAAAATCAAGGACCTTGTCAAAGGTCATAACCCGTAGATCTACATCTTGAAGCATTTGGCTCGCTTGAATTAACGTGTTTCTATCAAAAATAGAAGGATTGTTGTAATCTCCATATGGCACATTAAACTGGCCTTTTGAATTGACTCGGTACAGACCATTAAAGCATGTCTTATTGAGATAAATCATCCTGGCTGCCTTGCTTACACTATCTAATCTATTAGATTCAAGGCGCCTAACTTCATAATAGTATTCTTTTGAATGTCTCTTGCGGTGGCTCAAAAGTACTTCTATGAGCTCAGATGGTTTGTCTCTTACCACAACATAGCAATTTATCAATTCTTCATTGCTGTCTGAGAGAATCACTCTGTTAAGTCTTAATTTTGATTTAAGATAGAAAAAGACCGCTCCACTTCCAATAAAAGGTTCATAATAATTACGAAAGTCAGGAGGAAAAAGATTCTCGAATTGTTCAATTAATTGTGATTTACCCCCTGCCCACTTAAGGAACAAAGGTAATGTCAGACGTTCCTTTTCAGAAAAGGAGAGAATATCATTCAAAGGTGGTATATGGGAAAATAGTATCGTTGCATAAATTTATTTTCCTGCACCGGGGGTTCTGAATTAGTGACATTGGAGTAGCCGAGCTTCATTATAGATGTGGTTTATTGTTAAACTCATGATGCTATCTATTTTAACAACAGAATAAACGAATCCACATTTCTAATTGCAGGTGACTGAGGACCCCAAAGTCATAGAAAAAACAGAAGATACCAACAAGCTATTGTGAACCTAAAGCACCATAGAATGCGATACTTTATGGAAGAACCGAAGATGTGTAACGCTATGTAGTGCGCATGGATCTCGGAAAATGAAGGTAAGAACTTGCGCTTAATAGATCTCTTAACCCATACACAGAGAAGGTACATCTTATTGTTGTTGTTACCTTACGTAAATCTATGGATCGAATTGAAGGATCATTTGAAAAAATGCGCCTAGTCAGACCCAGTATCGGCTGGCGCCTCATTTCTTGTTGCGGTGTTAGTTCCGTGAACTCGTTTCCAGTGATGTCGTAACTCACCCAAGCTTCCACCCACATCTTGGTTGCATCTAGGACATCTCCATGTTACAGCAATTATTCCCATACAAGATGCATGCAAACATGCCCCTTATACGGTTTACTAAATTGGGCTCTACTCTTCTGCAAGGCAAGATTAAGTCGGTGCCAAAAATAACACCCAGTAATCATAGATTTGTTCTGGAATGTAGTTAGGGTGGCTTACTAATATAGCCCGTTATGAAAGGGGTCTCGAGAGTCCTTAGCCAAATAGTTTCAGACCTTTACCACTACTGCGATCGATTTTTTATCCGCCAGTCATCTTTGAAAAGAGGCTGTCGACTCGATTCGTTGCCTTGATGTAGTCAAGGTTTGCAAGCGCAACCATTGCCGATTCTCTTACTTCTTCGCTCTCATCGTTAAGTGCTTCGTTTAGAATCTTTCTTGCTTCTTCTGAGCCTATTACTCCCAGTGCAACTGCAGCTTCGTGACGGACAAAAAAACTAGAGTCATACCTAACAGCATTTACGAGTGGTTCTATACCGCTTCTGTATCCGAGCTGGCCAAGCGAGAAAGCAGCCTCGTGTCTTACAAGGGCATTTTTATCATTTTTTAGAACTTGACCAATAGGTTCAATTGCATTTTCTGCACCTATCCCCGCAAGTATACATACTGCTCGGGTCCGTACTACATTATCGTGATGGTCTAGTAATCCCTTAAAGTACTGTTCGTTTTTCTTCTCAAATTGCTTTTCCATCTCTTCAAAAAGCTTGATCCTATCATATTGCATTGATTCAGTCATAATGGATAGAGAGCTTATTTGGCTGAGGCCTTCTTTTTATTTTTTTGCTAAAGGGACCTTTACTTTTGAGACGATTGCCAGATTCTATTCTTTAGAATAATAAATCAGAATAAGAAATAGGTTTTCAAATATAGCAACAATATGCTGTTGTGTGTTGTAACAATCTATTTCTCCGAACTGTTATTATATTCCATCTCTGACAATACCAGCCGTATTAATATGCGCGTAAGATACTGGCGGCTTAACATTACTGAATTTTTGCAAGCAGCCTATCCACTAGAGAAAGCCAACCACTGGGACATCAAGTGTATGCAGGGAGAATATGAGCACTTCGGAGTCTTTTGGTATCGCTATGGTACACCCTTTGACAAAGAGCCCGTGCACGGGATATGCTTTTACTACAATGATATTCCCCAAAAAAGGGTCGACGAATTAGCTTCCTTTCTGCAATCTAAATTTGGAGGTAAGCTCCTTTCATTGCATAGCAGGGGGTTCCTACAGGGGTCAAAGGAGTTTGCCGACGCAAAGTCCATAGGCATGCTTGCTAATGAGCTCAGTCTTAGATTTAACGCTCCAGTTGAGCTCACTATAGAATTTGAAAAAATGAGCAAGGAGGAGGTTGACCAAGAGTCATTTAAACTTCCAGCATCAAAGGCTCTTCCAATAACCGGGCCTGATTAACGCATACACCCTGTGAATGGGGCCAATATAGCAATATATTTCACTGGCTCTAATAAACCGATGTCAATGGTAGTAGAGATGACCATCAGGGAGCACATTGAGGAGCTCCGGGTCAGAGTACTCAGAATAGCAGTGGTGATAATAGTCCTCACAATATTTGCTATGACATTTGATCTCCGTCCGATTCAGATTAATGGCGTACCACTTGCATACCCCTATCCAGACCCATTACACAATATCTCCATTCGACTTACATTCTACATGCAGGAAAGCCTGCTACCAGAAGATGTGAGCCTTATTCAGACCGCTCCAGGTCAAGCATTCTTTTCGCAAATTTATGTTTCTGTGCTGATAGGCCTAACAGCTTCTATCCCTTTTCTCATGAGAGAGATTTCTGCGTTTATCTCACCTGCGATAAACACTAAGACAAAGATTGGATTGCTAAATGTATTCCTTCCTTCAATTGCACTTTTCATCGGCGGTATTGCTTTTTCGTATCTTTTGGTCATACCATTTGTGCTAGGCTTTTTGTATGAATACGGAGAGGCTCTCAATGTTGCTACTTTCCTCACTATCAACAATTTTATCTCATTTGTCATGCAATTCTTTCTTGGCTTTGGGATCGCATTTCAGCTGCCAATACTGATGTATGGCATTTCACTTACCGATATTATCTCACCGCGGTTCTGGCGAGCCAATTTCCGCTATGCTGTCCTAATTCTGGTCATTTTTGGCGCGCTAATTACACCAGATGGCAGCGGTGTAACGATGTGGTTCGTATCAATTCCGATGCTGCTTCTCTATCTAGCGGGCATGATCATAGTTGAGAAAAGAGCGGCAGCAGCATCGGCCTCCGCAAAAGCAGCAAAAACTAACACTTAAATGCTAATCTATCCTGTTTATATATGAATAATGACTTGATAGTAGAAGCATCATCAAATCTCCTAATGCAGTTTGCAGGCCTTGGAGGATTGGAATGGGTTATTATCATAGGATTAATCGTGGTGGTCTTTTTTGGCGTTAGAAAGATTCCGGAACTTGCAAGGTCATTTGGCAAAGCTAGCGCTGAATTTCAAAAGGCAAGAATTGAGGCCAAAAGAGAGCTTCAACAAATGAAAAGTGAGGGAAATATAGGAAGGGAAAAACTTGAGGCGATAGCTGACTCTCTTGGCATTGACTATACTAACAAAAATGATGACGAGTTGAGGACAGCAATTGAACTAGAGCTCAACAAAACCAAGCAATAGCTTGGAACCTTTTTATTACATGCCTCTTTTCACGTCAAACTATTGATCAGTCTGCAGCAGATTGCAGCTATCGTTAGCAAATACGATTTGAAGAACGTCACCATAGGCACCATAGGCAGTCATTCGGCACTGGAAATAATGGATGGCGCAAAAGATGAGAACCTCAAAACCATATGCATATGTCAAAGAGGCAGAGAACTGCCGTACAGGCGATTCAAGCGGCTTGCAGATGAAATCATTTTGCTCGACAAGTTCTCAGATATATTATATGAGGAGAATCAAGAGAAATTAAGACAGACTAACGCAATAATGGTGGCTCATAGGGCCTTTACTGCTTATCTAGGCTATGACAAAATAGAAAACAACTTGGACATACCTATCTTTGGTAACAGGTCACTTTTGCGTGCAGAAGAGCGGAATGCACCAAGAAACCAATACTATCTGCTGGAAAAGGCAGGCATATCTCATCCAAAGCTCTATAGCAATCCTTCAGACATAGATGGACCAGCGATAATAAAAGTACAAGAGGCGACTCGCAAGCTGGAGAGAGCATTTTTCATTGTGGCTTCACACGAGGACTATGAGAAGAAGTCAAAACAAAAGATTGAGCAACGACTTGTGACAAAGGAGGATCTTGATAGTGCCACAATTGAGCAATATGTGCCAGGCACTTATTTTAATTTGAATTTCTTTGTCTCTCCTCTTACAGGCGAAACAGAATTTCTTGGGATAGAGCGGAGGCTTCAAACTAACATACACGACATTGCTTCACTTCCCGCAAGACAACAGATGGAGATAGATATTCAGATACAAAATATAGAAGTAGGCCACACTCCAGCGAGTATAAGAGAATCACTTTTGGAGAAAATCTTTGAAATGGGCGACAAAATTGCTATTGCAGTAAGAAAAGAATATCCACCAGGCATAATCGGTCCTATTTCACTCCAGAGTGTTGTGACAGTTGACCTTGACTTTGTGGTGTACGACGTTTCACTTCGCGTGCCGGGTAATCCGATAATGGCGACAACAAGCCCCTATACAAAATATTATTATGGCCAAACAATGGGAGTAGGGCGCAGGATTGCGATGGAGGTAAAGAATGCCATGCTGCAGGGAAAACTATCGGATATAGTAACTTAAACTAACGCTCTATGGCTTCCTCAAAAAGACCCTTTCTGACCTTGATTGGTATATCATAGTACGCAGCTAGCGCTATTGAGTCAGAGGCACGATAATTGCGCAGAATAATCTCGCCGTTTTTGCTCTTAAAGTAGAGATTCGACCGCAGAACTGAGCCACTTTGGTACACATGCACTTCGACGAGCAGAAGATCCTGCATTACTGCAATTTCTTCGACCAAGTTGTAGATAGTGGGTATACTACCCTTGTCTCCCTCTTGAAATCGTGAAATGTGTCTTGCTACCTCTCCGGAAAATGCGCGCATTGGGAACTCTTTGCCCTCATTTGACTTTAACACTACAACGCCTTCAAGCCCGAGTTGATCTACGAACCCTACGTAACTTATTCTGGCGGAAATGTATTCCTCGTCCTCTACCTGAGGGTCCCCTGACATTGTTTCGCTACTATAATGGACTTTCCGAGAATTAAGGGTTTAGGGATCTTCGATAGGATTTAATTTGCAATCGCAGATGATGTTATCAGCAGCAAATCAGACATGGAAGAGAAAAATTGGCAGGCTTTAAGGGAAAGTGGTTTTAGAGTCCTATTCGTAGGCGCCTTTTCGCTTGCAATTGCATTTATTATATACAGCCAGTTTACAACGCCTTCATCAGAGCCATTAAGGGTCGAGTCGGAGGAACTGACAGGGCTTGCTTGGGGCATGCTTGCAATAAGTGGAGCGTCCATGGCATCAATGGTTTATGGGGCATACATTATTTTTAGGTCAGAGCAGATCAGGACAACAACAACTACAACAACACTTGGTGCTGCCAATAGTCTAATTTCATTTATCACAGCCGCGTTTTCCAATCGAAACTATTGGAAAATAATGATAGTTGCTGCAGTTGGTTATGGAATCTTTTTTGGTTTTCTATCGCAGATACTTGTATACCGAGCGGACGTGTCTTTCACTGAAAGGGGCATTGAGGTGCCATCACTTGACTTAATACCGTGCTGCGGTGCAGTCGGCTATATGCCAATGCTTACTATCTACATCACGGATCATTTTTTGATATTGATAATACCCCTCAACGTGATTCTTGCCACTATTGTATCTTTGCTGGTAGGCTTTAATGTCGCACTAAGCATCTACGCATTTAGAATGAAAAAGTTGCTTCAGACAAAGACATCCCTTGCCGCAGGTATCGGAGCCACAAGTGGCTTATTCGTAGGGTGCCCCACATGCGCTGGCAGTCTAATTTCAGCGTTGCTTGGAATTGGGATCGCTGGAGCCGGAGGGACAAGCGCAAGTGTACTTGCTCCGTTTCAGACACTCTTTATAGCGGCCAGTATCCCTGCATTAGTCGTCGCACCATTCTTGACTGCGCGAAGTATCAGGTCTGCTTCAAGCTGTAACATTAGGTGATTCTATTCTGTGATCGCCACAAGCTCAGATCGGGTCGTCTTTTTCAAAAGACTATCTAGGTACATTTGTATGTGGGGTTCTGCTATCCATATCTTACCATCACCGAAAAGATAGCCGTACCTCTGTGAGCTTCCTATCTTCTCACGCATTTTAAGTTCCTCTAAGTAATCAGTAGGGATTGTTGATTCGTCAAATCCGTGTTTCCTTGCTATATCGTCTAACATCCCATGCATACCTGAGCCATGCTGTGCCGCTTCCTTAATCCGGTAGGCAATATCGTGTGGTATCCCAACGCGCTCTGCAAGCTTTCTATGTACGTGCTTGCCAAAACTATCACTTCCTCCCTTAACATTGAGTCGCAAGCTGGTTGCCAGTGCAACTTTTATCACTTCAGAGTCTAGAAACGGTTCCCTCAGCTCGATGCTGTGCGCCATGGTTATCTTGTCTTCACGCTCAAGTGTTTCTTTGTAGAGCAATAGCAGATCCTCTATCATGTGCCTGCGGAGCATTTTGTAGCCTTCCTTCTCTACAACCTTGGCGTACCAAGAATAACCTCCAAATAACTCATCTGCTCCTTGTCCTGTAAGCATCACTTTTATCCCATCTTCACGGGCCAGCTTGACTGCACAGTACACTGGCAGGGCCACTTCAACCTGTCCTGCATTGCTATCCTCGATGACATTCATGACTTCAGGTATCAACCTCTCTACTCCCTCTTGGTCAAGCTCACAAACCTTCAACTTGAGTCCAAATTTATCAGCTATTTGACGCGCATTGATAATATCGCTAGACCCCGTTACGCCGCCAGTATAGCATATAACTTCAGGCACCATCTTGGAAGCAAGATATGCAACAAGCACGCTATCTATGCCACCAGAGAATATTATTCCTATCCTCTGAAAGTCTTGAACGCGTTTTTCCATTGCCTCAAGTAATGCCTTTCTATATGCTTCAACTGCAGTTGTCATTGTTTTATGCACTATTCTGACCTTTTGAGGAATTGGGTCAGCAACCTGGAACCTCTGAAGCCGGCCTTCCTGCGAAATAATGATTGCACTACCTGGTAGTATACCTCTAGTCGGCTCTTTTATCCCGATCCTCCATAAAGCTTTGCGTTCAGACGCAAAAGCTACGAACCTGTCTGTATCAGCATAGTATAGTTGTCTGACACCGATCCTGTCTCTTACAAGGACCGTCTCGCCAGTCTTCTTATCCTGTATTGCAAGCGCATAGACACCGTCAAGCTCTGCGACTGTTTTCTTTATCGCTCCAAGCAGACTATTTTTACGCAAGTGATCCTCAATAAGATGTACAATTACTTCACTGTCAGTTGTTGTAGCAAACTTGTGACGTTTTGCAAGCCTCTCTCTAATTTTTTTATAGTTATATATTTCCCCATTGTGTTCCAGGATAATGCGGCCATCGCAGCTACTAAATGGCTGCGCACCGCAGGTGCCTCCAACTATCGCAAGTCGTGTGTGTCCAAGTGCACTTTTCCCACTCACCTTCTGAAAGTCAAGTTTCATCGCTGAGATTGAATTGGACTTGACAATGTGATTGTCAGCGATCAAGCCTGCCCCATCGGGCCCACGGTTTACCATACAGTGGAGCATTGAGCCCACAAGGGGCACAACGTTCTCACCTTTCTTGCTCAAAATTCCAGCTATTCCACACATATCTATACACCTAACTAAATTTTAAAAGCCAAGTTCCTATCGTTACCTAAGCAGGAAGCTCGACTTCAATCACTATAGTATAGGGACTAATGGCTTAAAAAGCTTTATTGACAAAATTCTAATACTTTGAGAAGATCTGGTTGAGTTACGACTTTACTGCATGCTCTTTTTAACTCCTCATCCTTAGGCATGAAAGCAATACCAACTCCTGCACGTTGTATCATGCAAATATCAGACTTCGTATCGCCAACAGCTAGTGTATTTTCAATCGGCACACCAAACTGGTGGGCACTTTTTTCCAAATGATATCGCTTGCAAACAGAAATTTTACAAAAACAGTCGATTCTATCCCAACCCAATGGCATATCAACCTTACCGGTGATCTTGCCGTCCAATATGTAGAGTTTGTTTGCCATTACAAAATCTAAGTTTAGTCTATCAGCCACAAAACCTGCAGCTATAGTATAGCTATCACTTATTATGCCAATCTTGTAGTCTCTTTCTTTCAGTGCTGCTACTGTCCGCTCAGAATTTTTTGTAAAAGGTATTGATGCGATTGCAGACTCTAGGTCCTTTGTTGTGAGACCTGCAAATAATGCTGCTATTGCCTTCGTCTGTTCATGCCCCGCAATTTGAGGTCTAGATTGTATAGACCTAACTTTCTCAGATAGTCCAAATTTGTCCGCAAGGGCAAAAACCAACCTGCCCTGGATAAGTGTACCGTCCATGTCAAACGCTGCAAGGTTTGACGATGACGACGACATCATTGAGCGAATGTGTTAGCCTTGCTTAGAACTTTTGCAAATATCCGTACGTCAATGTCTTTAAATGGTTCTATCTTATGTGGTACTGGCGGTTCCTGTTGCTGTTGCTGTTGTTGGTTTTCTTCCAACATGTTCTTGCTGCGAAGGGCTTCCAATATCTTTTCTCGAACCTTTGGTGGACAGATTTTGCTATGATATATTGATCCAAGTGATCCGACCACCATTTCTTTCAGATGATCATCACCCTTATCTTCATGGAAGTGAGGGTTGCGTGTTTCAACCTGCATTATTTCTACTCCTTTGTCCATAGCGTCCTGGTTATCAGTAGGGATGATACCACCAAATTCCTCAAGTATATTCACTATTTCATACGACTCGATAGCGTAGCCTGACGAATACGTGAGCAGCTCGGCTAACTTGAGTGACATACAGTGCTCGCCGGAGTTACCTGTCCGCATTACTTCCGTCTCAAAGCCAGTGTAATACGATACTAATGAATTCAAATGCTGATTTGTTATCTCTGACACTCTTCCCCACTTGCTAAAATAAAGCCCAGTTTCAGATATTTTTGGCTTGTAAATCCAGGATATCCTGACCATCGTATACGGTGTCTGGGACATTGCGATTCCCGATGCAAATATCTTGGCGTACTCGTTGACTGCTCCGGGTACGTAGTTGTCGGCATCAATAAATCCCACGTATTCTTTGCCCGCCATCTTGGCAAGTAACATACCTATTATCATGCCCTCGGCCTTACCGCTTCTCACTGTCCCATCAGGGGCAAGAATGCTATTATAACCAACATCCTTGAGCACTTCTGATAGGACAGGGTCACGTTGGTGCAAAATGAATGCATTGCGCCCTACGAACCTATTGAATTGCTGAAGGGCTTCCTTTTCAAGCTTGTATCTATCGACGGGTTGCCTAGGGCTGTTTGATACAATAATCGTAAGGCAGTCATGGGGTATGCCGCTCAGCACACCTTCGAGGAGCCGCAAGCGCTCGCCCTTAGTGGGGATGACGATGGCCATACGCCTCTCTATATCCGCGATTTGGTTATTTCCTATATTCACTATTGATTCGGAAACCGGCCTGCCATCATCGAAGCCAGAGTCTAGCTCATAGACGCGTTGCACTCCATGTAGGCTGGTCGCTCCAAATCTTTCTGTATATCTTGGCAGGTCGAGCTTCATTTCTTCTGGCGCTTAGTCATACACAATGATTGCTTATAGCAATTTATACTAAAGACTATGAAAACCTGAATCTAGAGAAATGTGCAGTTTGTTTGACATGATGGCGATAAAGTTTGAATGTACCCATCTTTCGTATATCGAATGTAGGTCGTTAGGGACGACTAGTATTTTGCATTTTTCACAAATTTCTTGGTATCAGAAGCGAGCATATCGCTTTTCCTGATCTATTGAAGATGATCTATGCTGTCGAACCGAAGTCAAAGAATAGATATAATTTGAATCAAGAGGTCTTAGATTTTAGTCAACTACAATCCAGAATACCTAACTATTTTGAGGCAAAAAAATAGGATGACATGACGCCTTGAAGGATACTAAAGGTACCAAGTGTTTTGTTTAGTAATCTAATCAGATCTTTGTTTCTACCCAACTAGTACGGGATAAATTCTGTCTTGACTTGCAGCGAACATCTTTTGCAGGGGCATTATATTATGTAGATTGCTCAAAGATCAGAATTAAAGACAACAACGGGTGCAAATGCCTTCAAATTTAGAAATATGCTATCAATATCCTTGTCATAAACTAAATATAAAAATAAGTATACAGGCACACACAGAAGATGCAGTTGCAGTTAATAATATCAGATAAAAGCTGTTAGTATATTCCAATTTATTCAATAACCGTTTATACTATTCGATAATCAGTATTGTTATGATAGATAGGAAATATCAAAGAAAAAAGCACACAGTAGAGAAATTCATCAAGAAATTTGGCAAGGTTGACCATTCTCTCATTTTGAACAATGTTAATATCGATTATGATACTCTCATGAGAATACTCTCTGATTTGCGAAATGAGGGGAGAATCAAATAGGTTCGCATAGTTGCAAAACGGGATAACGATGAAAACCGCATAACCGCCCCCTTTGTGGCATGATGCTTTTGGTACTCTCAAGATTGCTTTCATGGAGGAAAATAAGCAGCTGCAGCTTCATTCCATTTCATTTTGAACAGACAAGCTATGAGATCATGCTCAAGATAAGCTGTAATCGCAAAGGATATTTCGCATAACGATGCAGAATGGGCATGAGAGCTCTTAAATTGTACTACAGTAGAAGAAATTCTTTACCACTTGACCCTTCTCAATAGATATTTCTAAAGACCTTTTATATAATTTTACATGCCGTCGTTATTGATTATCTAAAAAGGTAGTGGCAATTACTGTTTGAATACTATAATTTAGTCTAAGAATGTTGTACTAAAACTGGTAAATAGTTTTTGGCAATGGTTTATAGATAATATGGTCAGTGAATCAGAAGAAAAGTCTGGTACATCAACATCTGACACAGAGATTACGGATGACAAAACTAAAGGAGGCTACACCACTAGGCATGGAAGCCATCTAACAAAAACGAGCGAGGGTGTTGCCGAATCTGAGGATGTTGAGGGCAAAAAAACTTAAAATATAACAAAATTTTTTTGTCGCTTTACTATATGCCTATACAACTATAAGATTGACCCCTCGCTTGATGTATTTTGGTTTATAATAGTGACTAGATCTTTCATAATTGTTCACATAGATATACAAACCAATCGTTACTTGTTATTTGTCCTTCTAAATCAAGAATTTTCATATACTGCTTATTAATGCTTCACCAATATCAAGAAATGAAGATCACTTAGGAAAGTTAGTCATGTTTCTGATATGGTAAGCATCAAAGTGAAGCCAAGCCTCATATGTTTATTTTATAGGTTCATTTGCTATCCCTTAAATAGAGTATATGAAATCATTTATCGAAATGAACAACCAAATTATTATCATCATTGGAATATTGTCAGTTGCGTTACTACTTCCTAGCTTGCCCACGGAATTTCAGGTTTTAGCAACACCAAATCCCTTTGGTCAACAAGTAATGGTTGGCAGTATTGTAAATGACTACAGCAGTTCTGCATCGCACACAATAAACAATAGGATGTCAGAGAACAATATAGTTGCTATCAGCACAACAGCGGGTACTAACGGCGGCGCTATATCTACGTCTTCCGGCAATACCAATCAAACCACTCCTATGATATCAGTTGTTGATGTAATCAATTCAACTTATATTGTTTCCACAGAGACTGACGAGGACGATTCAGAGAGGAGGATAAGTAGAGCAATAAGAGATAGAATCAATGATATC
>DAINRW010000015.1:0-15587 GCA_036741615.1 Nitrososphaera sp. | reverse complement strand
TGAAATTGGTCCTTCGCTAGTGAACCTGGCCTCGAGTTGGTTTTGATCTAGATATACTCTTACACTGGCGTTTTCTATCATGACGAGGTTCTCTGCTGTATTTCCAAGATATGGTGGATTGAATAATTGTTCAAGCAATGTGAGATTCTGTGGTGAAATAGTAATTCCTGTAATCAGGGGGCAAGGCAATTCATTATGATACGGTGGAGGAGCACAGATTGAAAAAGTACTTCCTCCTGTCCCAGATCCTAGACTGTCTATTGTATCATTGATGTGATGACTTACCTCCGATTTTAGAACCTCGTTATAGTTTTGTAGGTCTTCCAATGTGAGATTATTGAAAGCCATAGCAATTACACTAGTATTTGATGGAAGATGGAAATCAGGGCTTATACAACTATTAACAAGACAATCGATGAGATCTGAACGCGTAGTGTTACGACTGCTAACATCATTACCATTGGCGTCAGCACTAGGAGGAACTATTGTTTGAGCATATGCTGCAGAATATCCAAAAATAATCAATATACTTCCAACGAAAACGGTGGACATAATTTTACTACTAAAAGCAATAATATACACTGAAATTTATAATATGTAAACTCTTTTAAGGATTTATGTATTGATGCTCTTCTTTTTAAAGAAATTTCTTTGAGCTCATATATCCTTTTAGTCTATTGTGATGGAGTCGTCGATCATAGTTCTCGCAAGGAGGGAGTTAATTGGATACGTTTTACGAGTCAAAGAGGAGAAATTCGAGGACAATCTTTAGAGATTTCTATTCTCGATGCGCTGGATAAAAATTTGATATGCGGTAACTGTTGCTGCATGCCTTCTGAATGTAAGGTTTGCCTCCAACTGACAAATATCCTAATTGAATGCAGAAAGAATAATATTGTTGCAGAGAATTTTTGCCTGACAATTATTAAAACATCTCAAGAGAATACTTAATTCCCTTGAGGTAAAAATTAACAGGGTGGGATTTGAACTCCCGACTTCAACAATGTTAAATTCTAGAGATTTTCGTAAAGATACGTCTCAACAATAACACATATCATTTGCTACACTTTTGATCTATCACGATCATGAGCGAGCATACTAGTACTACCACTAGAGGCAGATCGTGGTGTAGATATCCCTCCAATCTGCTGCAGCAATCCCATCATGTCTGAGTTTAACCATTCTTCTACAATCTTACCATCAATGATAGTTAGAAAATCTGTTCCATCCACAGATACTTTCTTACCGGTGGCGCGTATACCCTGGAACTCGCCTTTGTGGGTACCAGTAATATTGACACGAATCGCGACTTTATCTCCTTCGGCCACTATATCTAGTATGTGATGATCAATGTCGGGGAATGCCTTGATGACATCAACGACAAATTGCTTGCGCCCATTCCAATCCGTAGTATGCAAGCCTGCGACGTGAAAGGAGTAAGTAGTAGTAGCAGTCGATACTAACTGAGCCATTCTTTCGGTATCATGTCCATTGAAAGCATCAAAGAACTGACGAACCACCTGCTTTTTTTGTTCTTCTTGTTCTGATGAAGATGATTGTGATGGTGATGATGCCATGGATTGGCAATAAGTCGTGTATGATTTAACTGTTAGTTGGAGTTTTTTACCGTGGAACCTTCATTGTCCGACAACTACCAAAAAAACAAACTCAATTCAACGCCATAACTCTCTCGTAGATAAAAATGGACCGGCAGGATTTGAATTTGGGATCTCAGCCAGTCTTTCTAAGGTAGTTTATCTCCTATCTAAACTGTACCTAGGAAAGATTCCAGACCCATCAGCCATATACACGCTTTTTGTCCTATCATCTCCACTCCCATTCTCTGGCAGATAGATTACCTTCTCTGTCTATCTGAACTTCAAAAACAGTTATCATGTTATTCATAAAACCTAGTTCTCCCATTGTTGAAGGTGTACTCCAGATTCCTACCCCACGCGTTATTATGGTTCCCTCAGGAGTGATGCTCCCTACTACCTGATTGGTCCAAGTTGCCACGCCACCACCCTGCGTCCTTAGTATACCCTGCCCTTCGCCTCGAAACGTTCCATCAGCATTGAGCGTGCTTATGCTTGTCCCAGTGTTTATTGCATTTATTACACCATCATCACCATTGTTAATACTAGCATTAGCCATGAAACTGAATTCTAACTGGGGCTGTGGGGCAACAGCAAGTACTCTTTGCCCTGTAATTCTGCCTTGCTCTACAAAAAATGGATCTCCAAAGGACTCGATGACTGAAGTTGTATTAGGGGTAGTAGCACTCCTTTCCTGATCCTGGATAGGACCCGTAGTAGCAGTCGTCAAGTCAGTCTGAGCAAGCGAATCAATTGAGCTAATGCTAGCAATTACTCCTAGGACAGCAGCTAATGCCACAAAGCAGGATATGCCCATAATTATTCGATCGAATTTCCCATTTATACTCATAGTTTGAACAAACTCACTGTCATTCGAGTTAAGCGTTTCAGCTGCATCGTAGCGAATGATCTTACGATAAAAGCAAGACTGCCAGTACGAGATATTGGGTTGGCGTTTATGATAACAACCTTCGTTGAACACAAGTGCCAAACAAAATTGGAGGTAAAATACAACAACTGCAATGTATAGAGGATTTACTTCCATCAAGGACCGTATTCATTGTACATTTAGACACATATTGCAGCACTTCATGAGTTAGGGATGACCCATACCAGGTGGTACCAGGTGGCGTGGCTATAGACTAGGGAGATTGCTATTTAACAATACTACATTGGCATTGCTGTTGAATTTTGGGCAGAGAAGTAAAACTCACCAATTTTCAACTACTCAGCCTTGCCGAAATCCCATGCAGAGAAAAATTGTGGCGTAATTTCAATAACAACCTGGCTACCATTTCTAGTATTCTCTAACAGCCTTCTGGCAAGAGGGTGTTCAAGAGTACCTAGATACTTCAAGTTTATTTTTTCTATGATTGACAGGTTTTTCTGTATGTCTTCAGATATTCTTGCTGCTGCCCTTCCCTTTACTCCCTTGTATGGATAATTCTCGTCGTCAATAGAAAAATAAATTTTGTCAGGATTGCTTTGAATATTCTGAACCTTCCTTGTCATTTTTGCTGTGCCTGTGAATAATTTGCCGGAGTCATTTTCATAGAGGAACCATGTGGGATGAATGATTGGATATCCTTCTTCATCAATGGTGGCAATCTGTATGTTGAGTTTGCTTTGGAGTAAACTGTTAACCTCGGACTCGGTGACAGGCTTTGGCATGCCGGGAAGAGCTTGTATGACTTTCAATATGGTAGTATCGTTGGCTGTTGATATAAATATTGGGACTACGAGGGATGTGTCGCCCACACTAACACCACACAAGAATTAGGAGGACTTCTTATGGGGTCGAGACATGGTATCGCTTAAGGCAATTTGAGCGCGCTGCAAAGAATAAGGACAGAATGTCGGCAAATTGGATGATATTGCATTGGCATTGCTGTTGAATTTATCCGACAACCACCTATAACAAGGTCTTTCCAACGCCGTATTTTACTAGTACGAAAGATATAGACGGAGGATTTTGAACCCATGACCTTAGCCAGTCTTTTTGGGTGCTAATTATCTATCTAAAGGGCGGAGCCTTCAAAATAGGATGCTACTGTTCAAAACTTACTCGCTCCACTTCCTAATCAATGTCTCCGCTCTGTGGCTACTTCTATAGGATCTTATTTTTATTATAGCAATTAATACACATATGCTCCTATACATCTATGTCAACAAATGCATTTGTTCCAAAGGTAAAGCCAGAACATGTTGTATCTTTTGGTGATGCTATTTTTGCATTTGCAATAACCCTTATGACACTCTCAATAGACATACCTAACTTATCTCCAAACTTAACAGAATCAGAACTATTAAGCAGACTTTATGATATGTATCCCCAAGTTGAGAGTTACATTATCAGTTTTGCAGTCATCGCAATCTTCTGGGTTTCATATCATCAGGTTTTCAATTTTATCAAAGAATCTCATATTTCCATGGTTTATCTAAATCTATTATTCCTTCTATTCATAACATTCTTGTCAGTCTCTACATCTCTTGTAATAAATTATGGTTCGTATCAAATTCCATACGTCCTTTATTGCATTCTCGTTATTATGACAAGTTCATTGCTTGCTCTCATATGGTGGTTTGGAACAAAAGATTATAGATTGATCGATAAGAACATCCATCCACTTTTTATAAAAGGAGTTATGGTAAATATTCTTTTGATTCCTTTAGTATTTGCTATTTCTATTCTTATTTCCTTCTTTGATCTGAATATTGCTCAGTATCTATGGCTAGTTATTGCACCACTAAACATTGCTGTTAAAAGGAAATACAGGCATTAGAAAAATTTTGATTGCAAAGGTGAAATCAATCAGGATGAGATGATAGAATTATGAGAATTCTCTCTGCAACGGCCTCTACTAGAATCAATTCAATACTATGGCTATCTAGATTGATCAAAATTGACAATCGAAGATTTGAAAAAATGACCTTAAGGCATAGCTTTCAAGCATCTCTATGAGAAGTTGAAAGCACGGTGGGTGTAAAAGAAAGGTGAAAGCAGCAGAAGTTTACACAGCAGGACATCTAAGTGTGGCTACAGAGGACTCAACGCTTCAGCTTGTACTGCATTAGATTGAATCTAAGTTTCACTTACTTTATTATCGTAACTTGCCTGCCTTATAGGGACCTACCTATTCGAGAAGATAAAATATCAGGACGCATATTAAAAATAGTCAATATTCTGGGCAATGTCAAGAACGTAACAGTAACAATGTTTGCAACCAGCATCACAAAAACGCTGTTTATGATCATTGGAACAAAGACTATTTCAATTACTTGTATTTCTTCTAACGTCAATTGTTTTGTTATTTCAGGAAGCAGAATAAAATGCATCACCCTTTCTTTATCTAGTAAACCTGTGATGGCAACTATCTGAATAAGTACAAGAGAAACTGCAACATACCATCCGAATTTGCGGCGAATAGACAATCCGGCAGTTGCAACAAATGCTATCACGCCGGATACCGTCAGGAGGATCCCAAAAAAGTAAGAGTTCTCAATAATAGAATTCTGCAGTTCAGAATCGAGATCCCTAAGCTCAGGATCGGTTCTGAAATCGTCAATCGAAGAGTACGAAATCAATCCAATACTCAAGTAAACAAATCCAATAACTCCAAAAATAATAGACAATATCTTCAAGCCTCTATCCCACCATTTTGAAGTCGAGTTTTTATCTCTGAGAGCACTATATACTCTGGTAAGGATATACAGAACAACAGTAGAAACAATGACTGTGATAAATACTTCATAGAATAACAATTCTTCAGATAATAGAAACCAGTGAGCGATATAATCGGAAATTGCAGTTACGGCACCAAAGTATACTAGAACTAGAAGCCAGCCAGTCCAGCCAAGCTTTGTTACAACAGTAGACACGCACTTCTTGGATGCCATTCCGATAGAAAAATCTTACAGATAGGTAGCCAATCAGTAGTAATTTTCCATAATGCCATGCGTATGTCTCATTTGAAACAACAATGTAAGAGAGATCCGATAGAAAACATTATCAAGAATGTGGCTTCAGATGTTACACTTATGATCTCTCTGCCAAACTATTGCTGGATTAATTTTAGGAGAAGATATCAACAATGACAGGAGGAGAACTTACCAAGCTCGTCAAGCGGCATTACGCAAACGTATCGGAGGGTCAGATAGAGCGCGACCGTGACATTGTGGCAGATGATATAGTCCATGTCAATGCAGCAATCGGGACTGTTAGCGGTATCGAAGCATTCCTAGCCTTTGCGAGCGGTTTCAAACAGGCCTTTCCCGATCTGCACTGGGATGTGCGTGAATTCATTGAGGGCACTGACATAGTGGTTGTTGAAGGTATATTCCTCGGCACAAATACTGGGCCGATGGTAGGACCGACAGGGACTCTTCCCGCTTCGGGCAAGCGTGTTGAGCTTCCTGTCTGCGACATTTGGAAGGTACGCAATGGGCGAATTGTCGAGAATCGTATCTACTATGACCAAGTCACATTCTTAGGTCAGCTTGGATTGTTGAAGTCGCCATTGCAGGGACCTAATATCCAAGGCTGAGGGAGTAGGTTTGTACTCTTGTTCAGATCTTTCTTAGCCATTGGTAAGAACGACTATGATGGAAAGAAGTGGCATTGCTGCCGGTTTTGCCTGACAACTACTCAAAATGAACTTAAATTAATGACTGGTGCTTCGCCCAGCGCATGGGTCATACACTCAAGCAAGGAGTAATGCTGAACCCATAGAGCAGATCTGGAGATGCGACTAGCTTTCCATTCCACACCTCATGCTTTCCGATATCAGCTTGTTGGACTATTGTCTCTGCTCTCAGGTCCCCTAATCCGAGCTGATTTCAGAAGTAATACTCGGTAAAGCCGCATTCTGAGCATGCAATGCATAGAGATCCTTTAGTCTACGAAAGTTGTTGTCATCCAGCGCTAATACGGTATCTCTTAGTACTGCTGATGCTAATTCTTTTTCACGAGGTGTCAGTACATAAAGTCCCAATTCTAAATGCTCGTCAGCAAAGGAGGTATCTGAATGCCAACTCTTCCTTGCCCTGTTCTTCCATATTCCTTCTCTAACCTCACAGGCAAACTCTTTTGTGTCTTCATCATTTTCATAGTCCTTGATGCTTGTTTCGTTAGCGGCAAAGCTACGCTGAAGTAAACTGATCTCTTTTTTAAGATTGAATCTCCTCATAAGCATCATTTCGTATTCCCGACGCTTCTGCCAGCTAGCATCATCCTTCTCTTCCAAATATTTTTTATGCTGCTGCTCATGAAACTTCAAAGCGAAAGCATCCCCATGTTCATAGTTACAGTGCTGTTGCTTTTTGAGGCATTGGGTCGCGCAATTTCCGAAGCAGCATCACCGCCCATTGGATCTCTCGCAGATAATGATGGCGGCATCATTGTTGTTAATGTCATGACCATCCACGTGTACTAGCAGCCTGTTTTACATAAGCAGTGCTCATAGCACTTCCATAAAGTGTAGATCTGTGTTAAACAAGTAATAACGGATAGGAAACCGGCATGTATGATTCTTTAATGTCAAATTAAGAGAATTATACAATAATAGACAACAATAGATAAATAATACAAATTGTAAATTTGCTCTTAAAAAGATACAATGGTACATGATGTCGCTGGGACTCTACTACACCTGCGTTGTTATGCATCACACTAGAACAGCATATAGGCTGCTTACATACAGTCATAAAAAGAAAAACATAATAGGAGAAAAAGCTCAACTAAAAAGAGGATGCATGCAAAGTCAAACTATCGAAGAAGATAGCCTAGATGATGTTTTGTGTATTATAAAGAAAGGAGCTAACAAAAAGATATCACACATCTTGAACTCGCGGCTGATCCTCTTCAGCCAACTTATCTATTGGCTCCCCTGTTGGCAACGGTGCGTTTCTTTCTACCTTATACTTTAGTAATTCAGGAAAGTCTATTCCGACTATAACATTTCTGCCTGCTGCCACTATCTCTGATTTTGGTATATCAAATCGGTAGTCATAGTGTCCAAATACTACAATCTTGTCATCTGTTTCTGTCACCACATGTCCAACATGATCCTCATTGTCTGTCCTCACACCTTTGTTGAACAATGACTTTGGATATTGTCTTTCATAAGTAGCAAGGTCTACATTATCAGGTTTCGTCCAAGGATCCTTTGTTGCTTTTCCTGTGGGCAGTGGCTCTTCTCTGCTAACCTTGTATTTTTTTGCGATTTCGTACATTGACAAATCAATCAGAACATTACCACTAGTAAACCGGATCTGTGATTTAGGTATATCATATCTATCATCTCCACCACCAAATACTACAATCTTGTCATCTGTTTCTCTTACCACATGTCCAACATGAGGTGAATCAAGCGCTTTTACACCCTTGTTAAAATATTTTCCCGAGGTCATACTAACCCTATGTGAGGAGGTTATTTAACACTTTTACATATATGGTCTTTAGAAGTAATAACCATCGTTACGAGTTACCATCCTATCTCAAGAAGGCAACAAGCCGACCAACTGTCTGAAACTCCCTAAAAAAACTACTGGCATCTTTTGGTTAAATCTATAACTTCACCATCTTGAGACCTACAACGGGTGCTCCTGCAATGTAACAACCCCATTTCTAATCCCGTACTTCACAACACACAGATATTTCTGGTACATTTATGATGTGAGCCTGATCGACTTGTTAGCGCTGCAAGTGATATACTATCCATACGGAATCAGGATAGAAGATTAGACGAAAAATTCCACTCTCCTCAATGTACTTGAATGTGTAGATGCTCCAACAAATTTGGAGATCTTGTGCCCTTTTTGACAACCAGGTGTGTACTTGTTGATGCTAATAGGATAACAAACCGCAGCCATAGGCGCTCTTGACAATAAGTTACAAGTTTTACAGGAAAGTGTCGACAAGCTGGGAGACGCGGCATTGGGATTTCTGGCTAGTTTTGTCCGACAATTGTTATAATCGAGTCCAAAACAATGCTGCATTTTACCAGAATGTTAAGAGTGAACAGGTGGGATTTGAACCCATGACCACAGCTCAGTACATCTTTGCTCCGACATACCACGCGTCTTGATACGAAAAGTAAATTGAATTTAGTACTTTTTATTCTTTTAAGATAAACCTTGAACTAGGCTCAAGACGAATCTTTGTGTTATTGAGCCATCCAAATCCAGCCGAGGATTGAAGATGGTAATATCCATTCCCACCGCACGACCAGAGTCAACTAGAGTCTTCAAGAGCTCAGTTAGCTCAGAGAAGCTTAATCCACCACCACCTAGGCGATAGTCTACCGCTGGCATAATCAAATCATCCAAGACATCAGCATCTAGATGTATCCAAAATCCATCAAGCTCATCATTCACTAGCTTTTCAAGAGCCTGAGAAGTGGCAGCAGTGATCGTTCCTGTCTTTCTTACAAATTGAAGGTCAAACACATGCATGTTGGTGTCTCGGACATCTTGGCTTCCGTAGCTTGCAGATTGTTCGGCATCACGATAACCGAATACAACAATGTCTTCGTCTTGAACAAGCGGTTTAAGACCATCAATGTTAGTTAGGATATCTGGGCCACGACCCGATACAATCGCAAGATCCATATCGGCAACTTCTCCAGTAGGAGATGCTTGGGGTTGATAAAAATCAGCATGACCATCTATGAAGAATAGTCCGTACCTCCCCAATCGGTGTAGGGCCAGAAGGTTTCCTATGAGGATACTACAATCTCCACCGAGCACTAGCGGAAACTGTTTTTTACGTAGCACCAAAGTGACTGCATCTGCAAGTTGTATTGAGAATGCTCTGATCGAATCAGGATTAAGTAGTAGTGTTGATTTGTCCCTTTCCGGACTATAACCCAAGGGAGAAACTTGCCCTCCGTATTCAGCTCCTAATTTACTCATCAGACCAGCTGCCTTAAGTGCTTCAGGAAGGTACTGTACTCCAGTCGGTTGCAGTCCCAAGATTGATGGAGCATCAATAATAGTAAATTGAGCCAAATGTATTCGTATCCTCTTCTTCAGATTGCATCAAGAAAATTCTTGTATCTCCTTAATACCTATAAGACAATGAACCCCAACATATTTCTTCCCTGTTCTTAAATCGTAATAGATACAATCGCATCCTATTGTCCCCAATGTTTCAGACTCTCAAGAAATTCTTGTCCATATCTGCAAGATATCTCCTGCTTCTACTTCCAAGTAATTGGACCAATACTGAGAGTGTCTGCAATCTCTCTAAAGTAATTCTCCAAGCAGGCAGGAGAAATTATTAACACTTCTCCTCCACCGTTTGAACTAGATGATATTTGTATTCTATACCTTTTTAGAATAAATACAAAATCTCCTTCCTGTGCATGATAGACTTCTTTGCTACATCAGATTTGATACTCATCATCAAGTACATAGTATGCATAATATGCTTCAGGAGCATTCGGATGGATAGGAAGGGCGTGACCTATGTTAGGCGGATGCACCATTTCAAGCATTGCATATTAACCATCAGAATCCTCTTTTGAGACATGACGGTAATTTTGATTCCTCCCAAGTGGATCTGTGCTCCTTCTCTATTCTTTAATGGATATCCTGCGTTGTGCGAATGTCTCCAGTTGCAAATATCTCAGTCTTAATAAGAACTAGTCGAGCTGATATTGCTCGACCAAAGTACAACTATAGGAATATGACTGCACTCGTTCATTGCATTAAATGTTGTTGATGGGTGCGGTTATCATTGTTGCTGACACTACTGTTATCTATACTGTCACCATCATATCCTCTCATCTCGTTATACATTTGAATCTGTTCTGTAGTCATGATCTGCGCTGTATCTAAGTGGGCGGACAAATGAACGAATCTAAGTTGTCCATAGAGGTTCGCACTTTTATCAAGCAGTGCTATAAGATTTTCTTCAGTTATGGTCTTGTTAGCAAATGCTTCATCCATATCCTGCTCAACACCAATAATTGCAGATCCTATACTCTTTGCATTGTTTGACATATTCTGGTATATCAACTCGATTTCCATTCTTTGTCTATCAGTCAACTGAAGCTCTTGTGCAATATCCAAAACATGGCGAGGGCCAGGATAGCCATTTAGTTCTGCCAACTTTGCAATCCCACCAAAAGCTTCACCTGTGCCATTTTGAAGCGACTGAACATCATTATCTGAAAGTGATTTTATAACTCTTATTTCTTGCCCGGAATAAGGAGAAATTTGAGAAGAAGAGCTCGCAGCTGAAGAAGGCATGTTGTCAGTATCATCATTGAAGTTATTACCCGCCATATGCTGCTCAGGAGATCCATTAGTTACATTTGTACTGCCATATATCGAACTAAGACTAAAAGATGCTCCAGAAGCAATAGCTGCAACTATGACGACTCCAGCTAATCCAATTTGATGCCGAGTAATCATTATGGATCTGCTATAACACAATAGCTATAATAATTAGATAGTGAAACTGGAGTCAGTAACTTAACGTAGTGTTAGTTGTAAGAAAAGCAGATAGGAGGAATTTATATACTTGCGAATTTTTGTCGAACAGTAACCGAAAAATCAGCTCAATCCAATACCTAGTTCCCTCGCAGTAAGAAATAGACCGGGTGGGATTTGAACCCTCGACCTCAGTTATCACATTCTATTTTAGTCCTCATCTGTGAATAGAAAGAAACTTGTTAGAATTCCGCCCGTCTCACATTTAACTATTCTCGGCTTCAGGTGGGGCTTAACTTTAGACCTGTCCAATCGCTCTGCGATAATGTATATCTCTCTCTTTTCCTATGTTGATCTAAGTCATCCATGGTGCGGTTTTTGGACTGGCAGGGTGAATGTAAAAGTTGCACCTTTTCCATTCCGATTATTTTCAGCCCATATCTTACCGCCATGAGCTTCAACAATGCTTTTTGATATATACAATCCAAGTCCGATCCCCTGGTATGATTTTGTAGCAAATTTTGTAAAGAGCTTTGGCATTATTTCGGGGTCAATGCCTCTGCCATTATCTCTCACCTCTACAACAGCATATCCTTCCTTCTGCTCCACGTTAACTATAATTGTAGCTTCTTCTTCATCGGAGAACCTAATAGAATTTCTGATCAGATTAGATAAAACTTCGAATATTCGAGATTTGTCTGCGTAAATTTCAAGTTTATCGGGTATACTATTAGAAACGATCTTGATATTTTTATTCTCTCTATAGGTAATAATCTTTAGGTCATCAATTACTTGCAGAACTTTTTGGTTTAGATCAAAAACTTCTTTATTGAGTTTGAGTGTATTGCTCTCAATTCTGGATGCATCAAGTATGTTTGCAGATAGGCGTTCCAATCTTGTCACATTGCGTATCATCATTTCAATGATTGCTCTGGACAATTCAACTTTCTCTTTGCGTATATCAGTCTTAGATTCGATAAGATCAATAATGCCAAGAAGTGCCTGAATAGGAGTCCGCAATTCATGTGCTGCAATATTGATAAATTCCCTCTGCATTGCATTATGAGCGCTTAGCTTTTCATACATTTCCAATTGCTGCCAGAGGATTTCGAATAATGACTTAAACGATTTGACTCCGTTTACATTGTTTGAATAAATCATAACACTTATTGCATCAGCTACTTCACTAGCCTCCGGGTCTTTGTCTTCTGCTCTAAAGTATCTCTTGTTATCTACAATAAACATCCCTGCGGTAGAGACGGGACCGGGAAAAATCTTGATGTTTGGTGCTCTTACAGTTATTTCCTTAGCCAATTGTTCGTTGTTATTTGTTATTGGGCTTATCACTTGGATTTGTGCGCCATTGTTTGCTGCCTCTATCAGAAGGTCCCACATTCCCAGTTTTCTTGTTCGTTCCATCACCGTGGGCTGAGAAAGTATTAGCTGAGCTTCCTTCTTCACGGAGCTGGCAAATTCAACAAATAATTGAGTAGCCCTAGCACCATCCGTAATAACTTCTACAAATTCCCGCTCTACTCCTTGTTCAAGCTCACGTATCCTTTGTTCTGCAGGTATTGCCTTGTTCCATAATGTTTCGAAAAAGTAGCGGTGTTGTTCTAAAATTGCCTTAGCGTTACTGTAGATAGTTTCGGTAACGGGTTCTTTTTCGTTGATTATAGCTGTAGCAACGTATTCAGTCTCACTAACAGCAAAGTTGCCCCTGAGACCATCAAGATGTCGCAGCTGGACATAGCCTCCAAGCTGTTTACAATATTCAAGGTTTTCTTTGGTTATCTCGGTGATAGACCTGATTTTTAGTCCTCTTTTCTTAAAGTCAATAAAGCCCTGTCTTACTGGCTCTATGGTCATTGAAAATCCAGCTGACTGGGCGTCGCTGCAAGTTACCGCTTCTTTCTTTACGTTACGCATGGCTTGCAGCAGAATTTTCATGGCATCTTCAGATCCATAGAAAACTTCAGTCCTTTCAATATTGGTGGGAGATGCTGGAGCTGCCAATAGTTATACATTGAAGCGGCATCGACACCGATATAAAATAACGTGAAGAAATTCTATAGAAGAAATCTTATCTTTTCATTGCGGCACGCATGGAAGAATATCTTCAATCTCGCAGCATCTTGCTGTCTAGGATAAAAGATTCTACCGTCACTATCCAAAAATCAAGCTCAATTTAATGCCGTATTTTCTTAGAATAAAAGAATGGGCCGAGTGGTATGATTTGAACCCAGGACCACAGCCAGCTTTTCAAGGTCACACTCTATTCATATATCTAAAGGACAGAGCTGTTCAAACCCACACGCTCCATTCTTTTTCCTTGTGAGTCTATCGCTTTCAATAAAAGATATTCTTACATTTGCCAATCCAGAGCAAATTATATAATCAATACACGTGGTGGATGCGTTCCATTGCAATCTCCTCGTCTAACAAGTGAGCCCATTATATCTTCTCAAAGACATAGATTCCATAGCCCATCTTTCCAGAATCCTTCATCCATCGAAGGTGTTCAGTACGCTCTGTAAGATTTATTCTATTTCCCCTACTCATCATAAGCGTCAGCAATTTCATTGACTCAACAAAGCCACCATTATTGTGCTTCATCACACTAAAAAAATCTGTTGGAAAGCCAAAATCATTACTTGTAAAGACATAGGTCTCTGTCATACCTGCTTCTTTGAATAATCCAATCCACTCACTATGTTTCAAAGGTCTATCAAATGAGCCTATTCTCTTTTCTACATTGTAGACAAGCTCATTGTCGGGCTCATCAACCCAAATCAGCTCAATATCTCCAAAATGCCCACCTGATTTTAAGACTCTTGAAACTTCTGTTGCAATCTTGTCCTTATCCTTATCAAGGACAGTAGCTAGGACGGACTGAGCAATGACTATATCAAATTGACTATCATTGAAGAAATTCAGATTAGTAATATCACCTTTGATTATAGTTATCTGAGAAGAAAGACCTCTTTTTTGTACTCTATCCTCTGCAAATTTTACAATGAGATCACTAGAATCAACTCCTATTGCTCTGCATTTATAATTCTCAACTAATCTGCAAAGATCCTTAGCACTACCACATCCGATTTCCAAGACATAATCTTTAGGATCGATACTCAATTTTTGAAGAAGTCTCTCAGTTGAGGCTACCCCTCCTGGATGAAGTGATGCTTCCCCTTCAAAAGATAAAACCAGAAGTTCGATAAATGGAAGCTTTGCAAGCTGTTCATCTGTCCACAAAGAAAAGTCTAAGGAAGGAGACAAATGAGGTCCTTGTTCTTCATGGTTCATGCTCTGCAGTATTATTTCTTAAATACACATAGATAAACATCATATGCAATCATATGTATTAGAATTAGACCAGAGGGCAAATAACAAATAACCAATTCGTGCTTTTTTCTGCCCTCTCCTACGTCGATATAGGCAGAAGGGCTAGTGAAGCATCCCTCGTCAAACTTCTTCCTATGTGGATTTATTCAAATGGTTAAGGAGGAATAGATTCTTCCTCTATTTGAACTGCAATTCTAAGTGAGGGTAGTAGTAACACTACTCTGTACTTAGGACATTAATCTCATCATATACCTTCAGGCGGAAATAACCCTTTGTCAGAATGCTTTCAAATAGTAATAAAAATATAATATAATATAATTATCAATAGTCATACTAGATTCTTTTACCAGGTTGTCAATACTCAAGTAATATTAGTCAATCAAACGCATTTTATTGTATAACATATATGAGTTCAATTAAAAGCGATAACTATTATTATCGTCCAAGGGCCACAACGGAAAAATCAGCAACAAAAGAAGAGAAGCTGGATGAGCTGACTGTTGTAGACGAAATCGAAGGCGCAGTCAAGATGTGGGATGATCACATAGAGAGACTTGAAGCAAAGTTATCGTTTCTAATTAGATCGTATGATGACCCTAACTTAGATTTGTTATACCAGTATGAGAAAAAAGTTGCTACTCTCAAACGAGAGATTAATGACGCAATTGAACAGAGACATATGATAAGAGGCAGAGACACAAATTAGCATTTTAGGTAATCGATAATTTAAGCACCAAAGAGTACAACCTCTACATCTAAATTTCAGAGATAGAGCAGAAGAGGAATAACTGCTCAAATCCTACCCGCTTCACTCTATCTTTTTGAATGCTCTCCATTGCCTATACCGTCAAGCGAATTTTTGAGAAAAAACCAGTCAAGGCAGTAATTATACTCTTATGGTAAAGATATTATAATGAATTGCAAATCACTTAAGTTATCTTCAGAGCAAGAATAGTCTTGCAGAATTACATGATGTATCTATGCTAAGAATAATGATCGATTTGCCTTAATCATAACTTGTGCATATAACTCGTAAAAGTAATGTTGCCCAGACAGCCTTGATGAAAAGCAAGAAACTTCCGTTCTTATTACCTGTAGGACTAGCTTTGCTACTATCTACATCGATACTAGTTGTATCAATTAGTCCCACAGCATTTGGACAACAACAAGGTACTACTGGCGGACAACAACAAGGTACTACTGGCGGACAAG
>DAINRW010000014.1:0-16412 GCA_036741615.1 Nitrososphaera sp. | reverse complement strand
CAGATGAAGGTATGGATACAATGGGACACTCTTCTGGGGTTATTGCTCCGCACGGACTGTGTTCGTTATGGATGCCAAATCAAAAAGAGATACGTGGTGACTCTTCTTATGGAGGATCTGATACAGAGGCATCTCTCAAAAATGTGGCTGAGGAATCAACTCCTGGCGTCTCTGCTAGCTTTTCCTGCGAAATATGTAAGGAGTCATTTCAATCCAGAGGAGAACTGAGACAGCATACAATAGACAATCACAGTAAAACAACATAAACGCAAAGGGGTATATCTGGAAAATACCCCTATACTTTTTTATTTTTTTGAAAAACAAGCATTATTGAGGTCACTAATATGTTCCCAAGTTTGATGACTACATATGGGTTAGCTTGCTTAAAGTTATCATCAACCCTGCTTGTATCCCACTTGACAGCATCAGCTGCATCGATGATGCCTTTGTCTAGTGTTTTTTGAGATATTGTTAGATCTAATGGTTCTACAAGTTTCATTAAATCTAGTCTGTCAATTAGATGTGAATAGATTGTACGCTCGTTATAAAATTGATTGGTGAGATCAGGTGGGTTTTTGTTGTTGATTATATACTCTGTTGTTACTACTGCGATGCCATCTGGTTTGAGTACTCTTTCCATTTCCTTTAGACTTTTGAGCGCACCGGAATAGTTTTCTCCACCGAAGTGTTCAATTGAAGAGAATGAAAATACAACATCAAAGCTATCAGAGGGAAATTCCAGCTGGGTTCCATTCATTCTTAATACTGATAAAGCGCTCTGATTATATGGAAATGAAGAATATTTGCTTGGATTTTCTGGAAAATCTGCTGGTGCAAAATTCTCCCAGTCTTTTGTGCTATATAGATCAGTAGCATAGAGATGTCCAAGTTGGTTTGCTAGGTAAAATAGAACTAATTCTTTCCCAGCTCCTACTCCTATCGCTGTGCTGTTCTCATTAAGTTTGCCAAATTTCTTCATAGCGATTATCCCAAGTGTCCATTCCCAATCTTTTCTGTGGATCTGACCCGGTTTTCTTGCGAGAACACCTTGGCATTTATTATAATATGTAATATCTTGCAACTTTGGGATTATCTGTTTTACTTCATGGTTATCCCAATCTTCAATACAGCATAGTTTATTCAACTTCATTGTTGCGTTTGGATCAACGTGATAAGAATTATTGAAGACTTGTTTCTGTTCTGTTATAAAGGACTGTACTTCTGTGTCCTCTGCACTTTTGCGTGCTCTTTCGTCTAGCTGATGTATCTTCATGCGTATTTCGGATTTGCTCTTGCCGCTCAATAGGTCCTTTATAATTGATGGATGGTGACTAATTGTACTGATTTTTCTCTTAAGAGTCACGATTGATTATGGTGATGTTATGAGAAAATTATTTAATGGTTTCTCACACGCGTTTGGGAAGGCTATTATCCTGCATTTAGTGATATCTAAATCTAAAGAATATAGGTTATTAGCAAAAGGTTTACTGAATAACCGAATATGTTCACCATTTTTTCCGTGTGTCAAATACGGGCGGGTTAACAATGTCTGGTCTGCCACATAAGACAGAAGTTCTCTGCGACTAATATCTAAATACTAATACAAGATTCTTGAAAAGCCATTCTAATTTCTCTTATGCAAAAAATAATAGAGTCGTTTAAATTTATAATTCTTATACCCCCAGTAAAAAGAAGCAACATTATGATGATTATTCGTAAACGATATTTTGTCACCATAACAGTGGCAGTTCTCTTTTTCTCTATGCCCAGCATATCTTATCAACAGCTACCTTTCCTTGAGAATGAGCAAGGAGTAGAGTGTATATCTTACGAGGCAGCTGAAAACACCATTACTATTGACTGCGACTACGCATCTTTTGGAGACCTTATTAGCACAATATACAATCGATCTGTACTTGAAAAACTTGAAAAAGATGGAGAGTATCTTCTAAAAGCTAATCTAAGAGTAGCCGATGGTGCAAGTTTTGGTGTGACTTCAAGTGACGGTGTTCAGTACTTGAAGATTGCTGGTGCAAATGGAATAATAGTTCATGGCAAAATACTGATAGACGGCGTAAAAATAACGTCTTGGAATACTAGTTCTAATGATGTCGTTCAACAAGACGGCAGCGGCTCTATTGGCCGAGGATACATTCAATTTGTTGCAGGCGAAGGCTCTGAAATAAAAGATTCGGAATTTGCATATCTAGGATATAATGAACGCGGAAGAAGAGGGTTTGATCTTTTTGGAGATGGTACTTCTCGTTTTGGATACGGACCTACGCACGATATGGAGATTAGAGACAGTAAATTTCATCATATGTGGAGAGCATTTTACTCTACAGGCGCATACAACATCACAATTGATGGAAATGAATATCATCATAACTTAAACTACGCTGTCGATCCTCATAGTAAAAGTCACGATATCAATATTACAAATAATTGGGTGCATCACAACCCAATCGGCATAATCTGCTCAGTTAACTGTAACAATATCCACATTGAGGGAAACAGAGTGGAAGATAACATGAGAGCTGGTATATTCTTCTCAAGAAATATGACTGATTCAATCGCAAGAGATAACTACGTTAAGAATGCAACAAGTGGAATAATAATATCAGAATCATCAAATAACCAGATTCATAACAATACAATTGAAGCAGCAACTTCTGAAGGGATACTCTTGTTTAATCCCTCAGAACCGGATGATGGCTTGACAGTGAATAATTTAGTCTATAATAATACTATCTCAATCTCTGCAACTGGTGTTAATGCAACAAGAAGTTACGATAATATTTTAGAGAATATCCTGTTTTCTAACATAACATCTAGCCAATATCTGCTGACCCGAAATTCAAGTATTATAATTGTCGATCGAGATTTTGATAACGCCTTAATAGCAGAAGGCGGCTCAGCAACTAACAATCTTATAGAAATTGTATATTCTGGGACAATAGAAGTGACAGAGATGAATGATCAAGGCATCCCTGAAAGGAAAATCTACAATACAGACAATGAGCCGTATAGGAAGAGATTGAGTAACGGCGATAATATTATAGTTAACTCATAAAAGAAGCATCTTCTCCTTACCCTCCCCCTCTCAGTACAGTGCTGGCTACCTTTTATCTGCTTTCGCTGCGAACTTGGCAGACTACTAATTTGGCTCCTTGTCGAAATCTGTGCGAAAGAGTCGCTGTCAGAGGCCACAATGGCAGCCTCTATGATAAGGGTATGAAGTATTGTCCAAAATGCGCTATTTTCTTCCGTTCTGATGAGAAAAATCACTGTTTCTGCTGTGGCAAGAAGCTGCGAGTTAGAACCCGTAACAGTCGCACAAGGAATCGAAATAGATGTTCAAAGTGTAACAGAAAGCTAGTAAATATCGGTTGGCGTAATAATGAAGATTCTTCCTTGATATGTTTGATCTGTGCAGCAGCGGCCTAGAAAAACAAAACGCTGGAGGTTTCTTTTTAGGTAAACTATATTACTGATTTGTTGAGAGTCCAACTGCTGCAAGTAGTAGCCAGTGGACCCAAACATTCTTCATTATAGTTAAATGAATTATTTTTAATATTTTGTTGATAAGCTTTTGACCACGTTACTACTTCCAAAGGGAGGTATGTTAAATCTATTGTTTCTTTAGGTAGTTTAATGATTAAAATTAAATGATGTGGTTACGCTATTATGCTTTTGTATAACTAGTTCTGTTATACCAACTACGCGTCGACGTAGCTAACTTTCATTACCCTGTATATACAATATTGTCACAGTCGGTATCGATCGCCTAAAAATATTACCTCTTAGCTACTATCTTCACTTTTCTCCTGCTTCTTCTTTACTCTTGTGTCACTTAGCCCGCATTCTACACACTTGTAGAATACTGAATTGCCAATATCCTTCTCAGTCAGCATGTCTCCACCACAACATGCACATTTCATGACTAGCATATATCAAAGATGAAAGGCTATTTGTTGCTTTGCTGGCCTTGACCTTTGTTGCATATGTTTACATCTATCTATCGTGTTCTTTTTGTGCTGCTGTTTGATACTGCTATCATCCACGATGGGTGCCTGCAGCTATGCCTTTTCGCACCGAATTGTGGTGATACCGCCGCTGTGCAAACTATTATTGAGATACCATATTATGCAGGAGAAAGCAGACAAGCGCTACCATCATAACATTGGAAGGAGTCTTAAAAATATCTGAAGCAGGATCTAGTTATCCTAGATAACATTATTTTAAATGAAGAATACGAAATAACTCTGCTCAAGTGCAAAAATGCATAAGTATAACATTCTTTAGTCTTCTAAAGAAGACTTGTGTTAGCGGTCACAAATTATGCGGGTCTTCTGGGGAAAAGGGGAGAAGTGGCTCGCGTTAGCTGCTAACACGGTCTGCTTCAATTCGCTCAGGCTTCCATAGCCTGCGATCATGAGAATTACCTGTATAAAAACACCTATAGACCGCAGGACAGGATCTTAATAACTAAGCTGATTTGGAACTAGTTGTCTTTTATTATTTGGAATAATTATGTATAAGCGCGACCGAACGAACAAATAAACTCTATTGAATTAATGAATATCTAATTATCAGCTACTAATGGACAATGGAATTACATCTCTGAGTAGTTGAAAGATTTACGAAATATGACTCGCAGCATTTGGATGTGATAAATATATTCTCACATCGAGAATTGAAAAATATAATCGGGATGTCTTATTCGGTTGTTTTTATCTGCTCGGCTTAGTGCTTTATATAATGATTGCTCTCAATTTGTATATGCGTCAACTATGTACATAACCCTAAAGCGATATTCTGTTTCGCTAATCTTGCTGTTTATTGTTATTATTTCTTCTGTGATTATTGCTAATGGGCATGGGCTTGGAACTGACATCTCTCCATCTATTACCATTTCTGATAAGCAGGTTTCAGTTGAGGCATCATTATCTCCCACGTTTCTCGACCAGGTTGCCCGCAGTAAGCCCACCTTTGTAGTAAGAGCCCTAGATGGTGATCCTTCACGTAACTCTACTCTCTCCGGTATTGACTTTAGAATAGTTGTTGAATTGAATGACGAAGTTCTGCTTGACCAACGATTCAGATCATCTGACGGTATTGTCAATGCACATCTGATCCCTGACAGCGGTATACAAGGATGGGAAGTAAATGGCCAAGCTAACCCAAGCACGCAGGTAGAAGTGAGTCAGGGCACTCCAGTTGAACTGCGAAGCAGAATACTTACAGCAGGCGGCCTGTATCATATCGTAGCGATTATTGAGAATAGCAGCTCTGGACTTATTACCCAGTCCGATCAAAAATTTGATCTCTATGTCAGCATCGGAAGCTCGTACACATTTAATGTACAAACCGGACAGAGTGAAGAACAAATGGTGGTCAAGTCATATTATGACGAAATTACCAACTTCAACTATTCCAATAAAACGATAAAGTTTGAAATGCCATTTGCATGGGATCGGACTTATGTAAATCAAGTGCCCGTGCTCCATATGGAAGTTCAGTTCCCAAAGACAATTCAAGACTTGCAGACCAACAGCTATCGTGGAACATTAAATGGTGATGAGCTTGAGGCGCAAGCAATAGTTATTGACGATTATACCTCTGAGCAAAACCGAATCGTACATTTTGTAATTAATAACCCCGCACTGGGCCGCGTAGCTGAGACAATAAATGATAGCAATGTTGCTGTGTTTACACTTGCACCAGTCGAGAAACCTAAATTCCCCCTTGATATATTATCGTTGCCAGGAGAAAGGTTTCTCTTTCAGCTATCGTGGGGTCCTGATATAATCGAAACCGGTGTTCCAACAACTTTTGTCATGAACATTCAAGATCCGGCTACCGGCGACCTCCTCAGAGGATCATCGTTCGATTTTGTATTGTTACAGGATGGCAAAGAGATTCATAACAACCATATGTCTTCCGGCTTTGGTACGTATTCTTATGAATACACTTTCTCAACTGCAGGAAGGGTGACACTAGCTGTAAACAACATCAATGGTCAAGATGAAAGCGCAAAGATAGACCTCGTAGTGCAACAGGGAAGTAGCAGTCCAAACCCCCAGCCGCAACCATCTCAATCCCAATGTCTTATCGCAACAGCTACATTTGGCTCTGAACTAGCACCCCAAGTGCAGTATTTGCGTCACTTCCGCGACAACTACATCCTTTCAACAGCATCTGGCAGTGCTTTCATGAAAGTGTTCGACTCTGTCTATTATTCATTCAGCCCGCAAGTTGCAGAATATGAGAGAGACCAGCCTTGGATGCAATCAACCGCCAAGC
Source organism: Nitrososphaera sp. (assembly GCA_036741615.1). Lineage (GTDB taxonomy): Archaea > Thermoproteota > Nitrososphaeria > Nitrososphaerales > Nitrososphaeraceae > Nitrososphaera. Next base: position 10,106 of record DAINRW010000014.1, on the reverse strand, counting down.
TGGCATTGTATCCGCTATTTGGAATATTGATGGGAGCAGAGCATGTTCATGCAGTAGCTGGAGGAGGTGAGATTGGAGCTATACTGGCTGGGCTAGTAACAAGCGTGCTTATAGGCGCTGTTTACCTTACCCCTCTAGGCTATCTGGCAAGCAGATTCAACCCAAGGAGTGTCAATAAACTGTTGACAATTATTGTCTGTATAGCCGCAGCAACTTTGTCACTTACTGTTGTCGCATTGGATGGGTTGCTGCTTTCATTGAGCACTGTCATATTTGTATTGGTCATAACTGCGGCTTCAGCGATAGCAGCAGCGCAGGCAATCAAATACATAGTGTATAGGTGGTAAATAGACCGCGCCTGCAGATCTTAAAGCTTCATGTAGATAGCTTTTGATACTTGAGCTAAATCACAAGATTTGAGTATTCTTTAAAAAATGATGAGGGGTGGAATTGCTTCCACAGGTATTCAAACGTGTATAGTAACCCGGATGTATTTGCCTGTTATACGTGTTGATAGTGGTGCTACTGCATCATACCACTCATGCCAGTCATGTTCGTCATGTCCATCCTGTCCCCATACCCCATCATCATATCTTGTATCATTTCTGGAGATACCAGTAGTCCATAGATCGGAGTGTTTCCAAAGTGATTTTCAAGTGTAGCTGGATCTGGTGTTATTGCTATTACCTTGTCCTGTGCTATTTCTATTGTTATTGGTACATTAGGGACCGGACCTTCGCGCATTGTAACCGTGGCTGTGCCAGTAATTGTAGTAGAGTTCGTGCCGCTATCGAATGTCGTGTCTCCTGTTTGAGTGAAGCTTGATATTTCATGATCATGCATGGCCGAACCATTGAGCATCACCATATGAAGCGTTGCATCGAACCCTGCGATATTGCTGATCCTACCAGTTGTGTCAGACGTGGCAGTATCATTCTGAGTACTATTCTGCGAACCCATCTCCATCATCCAGTGACCTGCAACAATCCATGCTGGTTGCCCTTGTTCGTCGTTCTGTATACTAGAGATCATTCCCCACTTATGGTTTGCCATCATTTCATGCATCATGCTCATCATGTCGCCTCCTCCTCCCATGCCCATTGACATATCGGGAGTTGTTGCAGTATTTCCACCATTTTGAATCTGTGCCATTACTGGAGCGGATATGCCAAAGATTCCACCAATGATTGCAAATGCTGTAAGTACTGCTACTGCTGCTTTAAGTGTAGTTTTCATCAACCAGCGTAAGAATACTTTGAATTTAAAGGATTTATGTGAAAATTCACTGATTTACCTCGCAGCCAATTACGTTGCATAATTATTACCCATAGGCCCCCATTCCTCATATGCTTGCATCCAGCAGGTGTATAAGTTAGAAGGTTGGCTAGGTCTTGACGGGCTAACGTAGAGATAGATGACAGGATCAAAATAATATGATAAGTGATGGCCATTGTCACTAAAAGCAAAAGTGTTAAAGGCTTTGGGCTATAATTTTGGTACGAGATACACTCTGTCACGCATAGACGATCTTTACGATAAACTAAAAAGAGATGTCGGAAGTGACTTTCGCAGAAGAAAAGAAGAAAAGATCGTAGAACTTTACTCATTTCATTGTGGGAATTGCGGGTACCGTAATATACACGACATTAAGATGCTTACCTGTGGTTGCGGCAATGAGCTATATGGCATACTGGTTTACCGTAAAATTGGAGATACTGTAATTTATGATACAAGACAGAAGAGAAGGAAAAGTAGGTAGTTCTATACTTACAGGCATACGATCTTTTTTGGATCAACTTTGATTTCACAAAATTAAGGTTAGTTGAAGCCTTATGTCGTAACAACCTGACATGAAAAATTTTGCCATAAATTCTCGTCGCTAAAAACAATATTTACATTTCCTGTTCATCTGACACTGATTCCACCTCTCTTCTGCATTTTGTTTTTATATCGAGTACATGAGATATTTACAATATATACATCGTTCTGTGGAGAGAACTAAAAGAGAAAGAACTTGCTATGGAGAAAACGAAGAATGACGGCAAGGAGAAAGCTATTTGTTAATTTTGATGGTTTATGTGAGCCAGCAAATCCTGCTGGCATTCCATGTTATGGTTTTGTAGTAACCGATGAGCTGGCTACATTGTCATATAGAGAGTATGGCTTGGTTGATTTAGTTCAACCCTTTTCTCCTCAAGCCAATAGTAATACTGCTGAATATGGCAGTGCAATAAGGGCCATGGAATGGCTGTTACAAAACGGCTACGCCAACGATAATCCTGACTGTGAAATCTTGGCGAGAGGCGACAGTCAACTAATAATCAGAAAGCTAAACAGTAATGATTACAGTCCAAGGGCTGCAAGAATCAGTTCGCTGTATGATAAAGCTATTGTGCTAAGATCAAAGTTCGCTCCCGATAGTATAAAATTTGAATGGATAAAGCGTGATGAAAATAGGGAAGCTGACAAGCTAGCAAAGGAAGCATACTACTGGGCATTGAGGAAGTATCCTACGCTCCGAAGTAGGGTAAGAAAGCATTGGGCAACAATGCTGTGGTTAGAACAAATAATACACAAGAAAAACTAAGATTCTCAGAATACTACCTCAGAATCCTCCTATGTAAGTCTATGAAGGACATAAGGCATGCTACATCCTTACGAATGTATGCAAAAATTATGGGACAAGTACTGCACGAGCCTCTATTTCGGAGTTTTTGAGTTTACATAATACTTCATTAGCTTCTGCAAGCCTGTGAGTTTCTATGATAACCCGTAAGCCATACTCACTTGCCATCTTGATTAAATCCGCCATGTCTTTTCTAGTACCTATATTGCTCCCCTTTACTATTTTTTCTTGAAATGTGGGAAAGTTAGCTACATTGCCACGCACACCTAAAACAATAACGCCCCCTCGCTTGACTGAACTAATGGCAGCGCTTATGACCTTGTCAGATGGAGCAAAGACAATGGCGCTGTCAAGAAGACCCTCCTCTTGTTTCAGGTTCTTTAAGAATTGATCTTCGTCTTCTTGGTATGGCACGACATTATCAGCACCAACCTTTTTTGACAAGTCGATATGCTTTCTAGTTCTTGAAGTAGCTACGACCCTAGCGCCATAAATCTTGGCTATTTGGATCGCTAAGTGACCTACGCCTCCTACTCCAAAAACGCCAATTGTCTTGCCTGCTGCAGGCTCGCTGGCCTTGACTGCCTTGTACGCAGTGATGCCAGGGCAGAAAAGTGGCGCAGCATGTACGGAGTCAAAGCTGTCTGGGATTGGAGTAACAAATTCTTCCAATGCCGAGATGTATTCCGCATAGCCTCCATCTACCGATTCGCCAGTTATTTCAGCACTTTCGCACAAGTTCTCTCGTTGCGACATACAATATTCGCATTGCAAGCAGGAGCTAAAAAGCGGCTGGATGCCCACTCTATCGCCTATCTTGACTTTTTTAACGCTATCTCCTGTCTTTCTAACAATGCCCACGACTTCGTGGCCTGGTATCACTGGCAAGCTTGAAGGCACCCCGTGCTGTTTCCAATCGCCTTCGATAAGGTGCAAGTTTGACCTGCATACCCCGCACGCCTCTATTTCAAGGAAGAGCCCAGCCCTTTCCTTAATTGTAGGCTTCTCAACTGACATAAGCCTAAGGGGATGAGTCTCTATCGGTGCCAGCTTTGTTAGAACCATGGCCTGCATAATTTCTGCCATGGTACCCAACATTTCTTTCTCACATTTATGCTGATGGAAGGCAAGTTGACCATAATTTATGGTGAAGGCTTAATGTAACTAACTTGTCATAACCATCATATGAGAACGCCTAATGTTCACAAGAACTATGAGTATTTTACAGGCACTTAATGAATTCACCACGATCCGCTCCAACCAAATGGAATGTGCTTGCTAGACCTGCCTGTTCTCTCCCATTTAAAGCCCATTGAGTTCACTTCATAGCGACAGCCGTCCGAAGTTTTGCGAGTAGCATCTAACCTAAGTTTAGGCGATTACCCCTTCCACTCGACTACCAATATTCTACTACAGGAGTTCTGACCATAGAGCCAACTACTTAATATACAATGTATGGCTAACCCTGCAAAGGCTTAATTGTTCAAGTTTTAAACTGGATAAACTTAAGAATTAGATAAGAAACCTAACCTCATTGTCACTTAGGGCAAGTGAGGTCAAGTCATCAGACTATGTCGGCAGGGAAGTTATGATCAGGGGTTGGGTATACCGATTAAGAAAACAAAAAGAGAATGCGTTTGTGCTTGTGCGAGATGACAGGGGAGACGTGATCCAATGCATCTTCCCTGTTGAAAAGGCAGCCCAACTTACTATAGAATCTTCAATAGAGGTGACAGGAACTGTGAGCCAAGATCCAAGGGCTCCAGAGGGAGGATATGAGATAAAAGGAAAGCATCTCCAGATATACAATATTGCAGGATCAGATTATCCTATAGGTGAATATCAGAGCGAAGAATTGTTGCTTGACAAGCGGCATCTAGCAATGCGAATGCGCAAGATGATCGCAATAACGAAAATACGGGCAACCGTACTTGATTATGCCAGGCGTTGGTTTGTAGAAAACGGTTGGATGGAAGTGACTGCACCGGTCATTGTCAAAGGCGCAGTGGAAGGGGGCTCCACACTCTTTAAGCTGAAATATTTCGATGAAGAAGCTTACTTGTCGCAGAGCGCGCAGTTATATTTGGAAGCCATGATTTTTTCGCTTGGACCCGTATGGAGTCTTACTCCTTCATTTCGTGCAGAAAGATCTAGAACTGTCAGACACCTTGCAGAGTTTTCCCATCTGGAAGCTGAGGCGCCATGGGTAACTCTTGAAGACCTTTTGAAAGTGCAGGAACAACTTGTGTCGTACGTGATCCAAAACACTGTCAGGGAGAGGGCAGAGGAACTAGCATATCTAAAACGTGATACTGTTGAACTGAAAAATATCGAACCTCCATTTGAGCGGCTGTCGTATGAAAAGGCAATTGAAATCATACGGTCAAAAGGCTTAACGATTAGTCAAGAAGATGGCAGCAAGCGAGAGATACAACTCGGTGACGATCTTAATATCGAATCTGAACGGGAGCTTACTAGGAATGCGACCAAGCCAATATTTGTGGTAGGATATCCACTTACAATCAAGCCTTTTTATGTAAAAGAGAATCCGTATCATAGGGGCAGTGGCCTGGCTGCAGATATGCTGGCGCCAAGAGGCTTTGGCGAAATAACAAGCGGTGGACTAAGAGAAGACAATATTCTCTCAATCACTGAGCGCATTAATAAAGAGGGGCTTGACCCTGCAGCCTATGATTGGTATCTAGACCTAAGAAATTATGGTTCTGTGCCGCATGGTGGGTTTGGGCTTGGCATTGAGCGTTTGGTGCGGTGGATAACAAATGTCGAAGATATCAAGGACACTGTGCCTTTTCCACGCACCATTTCTCGTGTCAGACCCTGATTGATTAATGTAGCAGTGTGAGATGTTGTTTTGTTTTCTCCGGCTTCTGGCTTTATTGTCTTTAAAGCATCGACTGACTTCGCACTCACTACATTGAGATGTGCAGTACATTGATAGTGCTATGGTATACTGATAATTTTCCCTGTGATTGTACTGTTTGTTGCGTTATCTGATCTGCGGCAAGACGAGATGCGCCAGAATTATTAATAATTTACAAAAGTTTTAAACCCCATCAATTGTTACAAAAGCTCATAGTAATTGCAAGAATCATTCATTGAGGCAGCAAAAAAGAGGGTGTTGCTATTCGATGGTGCTATGGGAACTGAGATACAGCGGCTCAATCCCAAAACGGAGGATTTTCCAGATGGCAAAGAGGGATTTAATGATGGTCTCAATTTGTCACGACCGGAATGGATAAAGGACATCCATCGAAGCTATCTCAAGGCAGGGGCGGATTGCATCGAGACGAATACTTTTGGATCCAATAGGTTTAAGCTTGCCGAGTATGGATATGGAGATGAGACAATCGAATTTAACAAGAAAGCTGCCCTGCTTGCAAAGGATGTATGCAACGAGTTCAAGGACAAACCGCGATATGTAATCGGCTCTATGGGTCCTAGCGGATATCTACCAAGCTCAAATGATCCGACACTTGGAGAAATACCTCTTGACGAGATAGAAGAGGCGTTTGCGCTACAGGCTCAAGGGCTCATTTTAGGGGGAGTTGATGCTCTATTGATAGAGACAAGTCAGGACATATTAGAAGTCAAACTCGTGATCGAGGCATGCCATATCGCTATGGAAAAAGTAGCCAAGAAAGTGCCGATAATTGCCAATGTTACACTTGATCAGTATGGCAAAATGCTGCTTGGAACTAACATTCAAGCAGCTTATACTACTGTAAGTAGTATGAATATCGATGCCTTTGGGCTCAATTGTTCCACTGGCCCTTATGAGATGGCACAAAGCGTAAGATGGCTAAGCGAGCAAGATCTACCAATACTGGTTATGCCAAATGCTGGTATGCCTCAGAATGAAGGCGGCCGCGCAATATACAAGATGACGCCAGAACAAATAGCAGAAGCGCTTGCAAATTTTGTCGGCAAATACGATCATATAAGAATGATAGGAGGATGCTGCGGAACTAGCCCACAACATATTGCAGAGTTAAGAAAGGCTTTGGTCGCTAGCGATATGAAGAAGCACTAGTACTTTGTTTGCTTCGAGTAGTTTTTTGTTGTTGACGGTCAATATCTTTATAAAAATATTCAATTCCCATCTTCCCAAAGCCCCTGACCCTTTTGATCTTACCTTGAACGGTCAAGCGGGTAATTGCAAGTCTGACATCCTGCTTGTTACCAATAATCTGGTCAAGATCTTTGCTTGTGACTTTGCCGCTTCTGTTTCTTATAATCGTGTATACCTTGTCTATGAAGCCACTAGACTCATTACCCCTCAATTTAAACTGTTGAATCGTCGCCATAGTTCTTACTTGGGTTTTTATTATAAAACAGGTAAGAAGGATATTTCTATATAGATTTTACTTTGATCGCTGTGAATAGCAAATATAATGGCTAATAAATAACTAAAGAATCACTTTGGTTCCTAGGATAAGTTCCGCTCTAAAGGCAATAGAACTAAGGCAGGATCCACGTCCAATGATAATTGGGGAACGTATCAACACCCAAGGGTCTAGGAAAGCTAAGGAGCTCGTGCTCGCAAATAACTTTGATGGGTTGATTGACCTTGCAAGAAATCAGGTAGAGGATGGAGCACATTGCTTGGATGTATCTGTTGCTACCACTGAGAGATCTGATGAGAAAGAGTTCATGGTCAAGCTTGTCAAGAGGCTCAGCTTGGAGATAGAAGCACCACTCGTCATTGATTCGACAGATCCAAAAGTGATCGAAGCTGCGATTAAACAGATTCCCGGTAGACCCATAATCAATTCAATTAACTTGGAAGGAAGTGGCGAGAGATTCCATCAACTGGCACCAGTGATGGTCAAATATGGTGTGCCCGCTGTCGCTTTGTGTATAGGTCCGAAGGGGATGGCAAAGACACCACAGGAAAAACTCGAAGTCGCAGAGCTCATCTATGAAATCGGTACAAGGCAATATGGCCTAAAGCCTTGGCAATTCATTTTTGATGTGCTTACATTCACAATTGTGACTGGAGATCCCGAACTTGCTGATGCTGCCAAGAATACTTTGGACGGCATACGACTTGTTAAACAGAAATTTCCCAAAAGCTTTACTATATTGGGCTTGAGCAATGTGAGCTTTGGTGTTTCGTCAAATGCACGAAAAATAATTAATTCAATATTCTTATATCATGCGCTGCAGGCCGGACTTGATGCAGTCATAATCAATGCACGCGATATCATTCCATATCCCGAGATTGATGAGCAGCAGAAAAGGCTGGCAGAAGATCTTATCTTCAACAAGCATCCAAATGCGCTAGCAGATCTGATAGCATACTTTGAAGGTGGTAAGGCGGTAATGGCGGGCAGCTCGACCAAGAGAATAGAGGTGGATCCGAGCTGGGAAGCTTCCAAACGCTGCTACTTCAGAATAGTCAATAGGCTCAAAGAGGGTATAGAGGATGATGTAGTGCAGGCAATTGCTGACCACCTAATAGATGGCAAGATTGCTAGGGACAGTGGAGGACAGCTTGTGCTGGGAGCATCCTCAAAAGAGGCAGCGCACGAGGCGGCGGTAGAGACCCTCAACGAAGTACTGCTTCCAGCAATGAAAGAGGTAGGTGACAAGTTTGGTGCTGGTGAGCTAATCCTACCTTTTGTGTTGAAATCTGCAGAATGTATGAAGGCAGCTGTTGCAGAACTTGAGAAATACCTAATCAAACAAGAGGGAGTCAGCAAGGGTACACTTGTGATATGTACAGTCTATGGTGATGTACATGATATTGGCAAGAATTTAGTAAAAACAATCCTTGTTAACAACGGCTATAAAGTCTATGATCTTGGAAAGCAAGTACCGCTGCAGAAAATATTAGAAAAAATAGCCGAGGTCAATGCAGATGCCATAGGGCTTTCTGCATTGCTTGTATCAACATCAAAGCAGATGCAATACTTTGTCGAGCATGCACGGCAGAATGGGATGAATACTCCCGTGCTTTGTGGTGGGGCAGCAATTAACACTAACTATGTCAATAGGATTGCGAAGGAAGGCGGAATATATTCACCAGGCGTATTCTACTGCAAAACTGCATTTGATGGGCTGAAAGTGATGAACCGACTTATGTCTCCTGATAGAGATCAGTTTGTCAGTGAGTGGCAGCAAAAGTTGGAGAAATGGGATGAACGATCACAGTATACGATGACAGTAGAACAATCGCAGATTCCTCACAGTGGTATCAGGCCTATGGAACCACCAATGCCACCTCATATTAGTCAGGCTATTAGGCTCGAGCCATTTCAGATTGACCTAAGGGAGGTGTGGAAATATATCAACAAGAAATCACTGTTCGTATTGCAGTGGGGAATAAGAGGCAAAGGGGCAAGCGATCAGGATCCTGAAAAATTGTTCAGAATGTGGACAGATCGAGTACTTACTGATGAATTATTTGAACCTCACGCAGTATATGGATTCTATAAGTGCCACAATCTGACATTTGGCCAGGCAGGTACTGGCAGGCTGGCAGTTGACCTGCCTAACGGCAAGCAGGTCGTATTTGAATTTCCTCGTTCTTCAAAAGAAAAGCATCTTTGCCTTGCAGATTATTTCGGCACAAATGATATTGTTGCATTTCAGGCGGTAACCGTCGGTAACAAGGTCACAGAAATAATAGATTTGTGGAATAAGGAAGATAGATATACCGACGCTTATTATCTACACGGTCTTGCTGTTGAAACAGCTGAAGCCATGGCTGAGTTGATCAATGCAAGAATTCGAGACGAATTAAAAATAGGACAAAATCGCGGCCTTCGTTACAGTTGGGGATATCCAAGCTGTCCTGATATTTCTCAACACCATCTCGTCTGGCAGATAATGGAACCTGAGAAATCTGGCATAACGCTCACAGAATCAGGCCAAATAGTCCCTGATCAGTCAACTGCAGCAATAATAGCACATCATCCAGAAGCAGAATACTTCATACTTTGATCACTGTTGCCTTATTCTAAGTTCAAACTCTCGGACATCTGATTGGTTGCCTATCCGCCAGAAGAACGTGGGGCTATGATGAAGACATTACATGTCTATTGGCAACTCATTATGGTAAATGACATGATAATGAACAAATCGAATCCAGAGGATAAACAGTACGTAATTGCTCACGAATTAGCACACGTCTACCTTAAACATGAACAAAATCCATTCAACGAGAAGAACAAGGACTTCGAGCAAGAGGCAGATGACCTTGTTCGAAGTTGGGGGTTCAACCCCAACATCAATTATCTCTCTAACACGAAGATGGCTCACAGAGCCAAGGAGCGCAAACGGCATGACACTAATGACGACGAGAGGTTGGCCAACAAGAAGAAGAAGCAAGAGAAAAAGCTTCGACTTACAAGTGAGACTCCCTGAAGTTACTTTGATTTGATAGAAGCCATATCAATGGAGAAGCGGTATTTTACATCGGACTTGAGCATTCTCTCATAAGCCTCATTGACCTTCT
>DAINRW010000013.1:0-17854 GCA_036741615.1 Nitrososphaera sp. | reverse complement strand
GCAACCTCGATAATCGCACAGCAGCAGTCTTCTGGCTCATCACAATCAAGCTCTATCACACAGCAGCAGTCTTCTGGCTCATCACAATCAAGCTCTACCAGTGACTCGGTTATAATAAGCGAAAGTAGTGGTGACGAGAGTGTTTCTTCTTCAAACAGGATAGTGACCAGTACAAGCACTGATAATCTTCAAATAGACCGTCAATCATCAGGCAAAATTGCAAGTTCTCGTCTCAACCTCACAAGTGGTGAAGTGGAAGCCGTCCTCTTTGGAGACTGGTCTCTAAATAGTACGTCAGGATTTGGCACCAATTTTATCTACCGGCCCTCTAACGGTAGTGAGTCTATTCAATATGGAATGAGTGGACTTGATGTGCGTTCCGTTAATCGGATAAATGAAAATCTAGTATTAGCAGGTACTATAGATGTTGTCTCAAATAGTAGAACTGTACTGCAAGATGCTCCTGTCACGATAATGATCCAAAACGGTATACTCGTAGTAGGATTTGGAAACACAAATGAGGCAACTGCTCTTTTTGGAGGGGTGCCAATACTTGGATTTGAACAATAAGGGACAGGCAAAGTTACATTTAGGGCTTGAATCTACCTAACATTTATGAATTCAGATCTTAAGGCTGGGTTCACTCGGTTGATCAGGTCATTTGATGATAATCCTGACGATATTGTCCAGATAACAAGAGCATTTGGCCTTGCAACCAAGGCCCATAAGGGTCAGCATTCTGTCAATAAATATGAACACTATATTGGTCGTTCTCTAAGAATTGCGCTCATCCTGGCCGAAGAGCTCAAGATACATGATATTGATCTTGTATGTGCTGCACTATTGCACGATGCGCACGTACCTAACGACGATTTGAAAGAGTTTGGAGAGCGAGTATATTCTATGTTAAGTGCTATTGATTCCTGGGCCCAGGAAAAGACCTCTGAAGAATACTTTGCCAAGATGACGAAAGCGTCGAAGGATACTCGATATATCAAACTTGCAGAGCGGTTGGATGATATCCGAAGTATGAAGGGACAGACTTTCAAGGATAAGGTGACAAGATACAAAGAAGAGACTCAAAAATATGTAGTACCGATTGCGACTGCGACTGACGATAAGTTATCATTCAAACTCTCAGTTGCGCTTTATGAACTAAAATTATGAGCGAGGTATGCATCTACCATGTGGCCCTTCTTGATGTTTTCTCCAGTGCTTGCCACACCCGATGAGCCTGTGCTCAGTACATCCACAAATAGGACAGCTCTTTACTTTTTCCTCTCCTCCTTTCATACTCTACACATAACTGAGGCATTATTTGAGGTTAATGTACAAGAGGAACAATATGGGTTAGTATTGAATCATTTGAAGACTTGATCAAAAGCTTGGAAAAAGGCACTCCTCGCTGTTTTGTATCTCTCTATTCTACCGAATCACCTCCAGTGGATGTAAATTTTTGCCTTATAAGACAGAGTTATCGCAATATATTAAGAACATAATCTTATGATGCAACCAACTATTGATTCTTTTGATCTCTCCTGGCACTAAAGCAGATACATTATGCCCCCAGAAACAAGCGTCACAAACTCCACACCTGCAAGCTCTTTTGCCCTTGCTACTACCGCATTGAGCCACAGACTATCTATGCCTTGACTCCAGATCGTGACCTTCTTGTAAGATCTCTGCACCCCGTGGAAAAAACCGATGCATTCTTCTACTGTACTGTTGGGATATTTCTGACCAATTTCTTCAACTACTGTTTTGGCCTCCGATGGTAAATACAGAATGGTAAGCGTTGGAAAAGGGATCGCAGCCGAGGATGACAAAGAAGAATCATCGTCCAACATTTTATCTCAACTACCGAATGCGCTTATATCATGATTTCGAAAACATGGTTGTTTATTTGTAAGATGCAGAATACTAATACTCCTATATAATATTGTTCACTAATAACATTTACGCAAAAAATGTATGCCTATTACAGATTCTATCCCACAGTGAACCTTATGTGATTTTTTCATATACATTTTAGAGCCGCTCACTCGCAGCATCAGAATTTCCGTTTGGGAAGTATATATGGATGCTAGACTGCCTGACCTTGTTGAAGGAATTGCCTCTTTTCTTTTGGAAATCTAAGCCCCTAGAAAATTTTCATTAGGATTGGAATCGAGCATCAACTGATTACTTTTTTGTGCTTGTACTTGAACAAGTTCTATATAAATAGAATTGTCAGTTTACAAATAATTCATAATACCGCTTATCGCACCTATACTTGGGTCTAGATAATTTTTGCAGTCCTGCTTCTTCTGTGAAGAAAGGAAAGACCCAATTTTCTATTTTATATTCGCACGATCAATTATGCAAAAAGAGGTTAGATATCGGCATACATCGAAAACTCATGCGGATGCGGTCTCACCGCCAGCTCCACATGTTCCTTCTCTTCGTGCTCTATTATTCTATCTATGATCTCGCTGTCAAATATCGGCTTTAAGAACATGTTGTCGCTTCTAAGCTCCTCATATGCTTCTCTCAAGCTTGCTGGCAGCTGTGTTATACCAAACTGGCGCCTCCTCTCTGCGGTCATCCTAAAGATATCCTCATTCACTGGGTCCCCTATCTCTTTCTTTTTCTTAATACCATCAAGGCCACTCGCAAGGATGGCAGAAAACGCAAGATAGGGGTTACACGAAGGATCTGGAGCTCTGAATTCAACTCGCTTTAGGTGAGCAAATCTGGTTCCTTTATAATGAGCAGGTATCCTGATTATTGCAGATCGATTGCCTGTGCTCCATGCCACATACACTGGAGCCTCATAACCTGGTACAAGCCTCCTGTAAGAGTTGGTAGTAGGCGCTACGATTGCCGCAAGTGCTCGGGCATGTTCTATTATGCCTCCGCAAAAATAACGTGCAGTCTGTGATATTTCTGCGTATTCGTCAGCAGAATCATAGAATAGATTTTTGCCTTTGTTCCAGAGGCTGACATTAACATGCATACCAGAGCCATTGTCGAGCGCTATCGGCTTTGGCATCATAGTAGCAATCATATTGTGTTTCTTTGCAATATTCTTGACAATATACTTATAACTTTGAACAGCATCAGCAGCATTAACTAATGTATCAAATCTGATATCTATTTCACACTGGCCTGCAGTTGCTACTTCGTGGTGATGAGCATCGCATACTATTCCAAAATTATTTGTAAGTACATCAACACATTCATTTCGATATTCCATGAGGGTGTCTCCTGGCGCGCTTGGAAGGTATCCCTCTTTGAGCCTAAGTGCATACCCCACACTGTCGGTAGACCACGGTGCTTCTCTTGATGTGATGTGGTAGCTCTGGCCTTGATAGGGAGTCATTGTGTTAACCTCGAGTTTGTCAAAAACAAAGAATTCAACTTCAGGACCCCAGTAAGAGGTATCAAAACCTTGATCTGTGACATATCTTTCTGCTTTTTTTGCAACACCTCGGGGATCTCGTGGAAATATCTCACGCTTGCTCCCTCCACTCAAAATATCACATATCAACCTTGCAGTAGGCGTCCCAATCCACGGTAGGGTAGCATATGTATCTGAATCTGGCCTTATGATAAGATCAGATTCGTGTATTTCTGTAAAGCCCCGTATTGAAGATCCATCAAGCTTTGGAAGGCCATCAGTGAAATCCTGGACCCGGAACATCTTGGAGTCTATTGTAGTGTGGTGAAATCTGCCAAAAAGCCCTGTGAACTGCAAATCAAGGAACTTGATATTATCTTCTTTGAGCCGCCGCATCACTTCTTCCGCACTAAATGTTAATGGTTCAATCCTGCCGTCAACCAATTTATAAGGCAATTAAGGTATCCCAACAGTAGGCACTAAAATCCTATAATTTAAGGATTAGTGAGCCAAATGTCAACAGCAGCTGGGCAACAAAACAACAATGAAATGGACGCCGGGAATAGCGCTAGCCTTGCGCTTAAAGATGTCTATAAAATGTTAGAAAAAGAAATTGAAACTCCAACACTTCAGTCAATAGAACCAGACACTTTCCAGAAAATAGCAGAGGCGCTAGGCAGCCTGAAAGGTCAGGTCTTTGAAGGTGTCGAAGCAAATGTAAGGGATAGAATGGTCGAGATGCTTGAGATTTCGTCAATTCTTATGATAGAGACAAGACAGATCAAGATCAGCTCACGTGAGGAGACTTTAGACTATTCAAAACTAACTGATGAGGAAAAATATATTCTTGATGGCAAACGAGAATCAAACAAAAGAGTAGATGAAGTTGTTGCTGCTTTGGTCAAAGGTAGATCAAAGGTGCTAGAGTCAATATCCGCAAAGATGCGCTCAAAACAAATAGTGGTCAGATTCCTCAAACCGATAGAAGCATTTGTTGGAATAGATATGAACAAGTATGGACCATATACACAGGAAGATGTGGCATCCCTACCATTTGAAAATGCTCGTTCGATAATTGATAGCGGTGGAGCAATTGAAGCATATGTGGGTTAATCTCGCAAAATGATTAGTTATTAATAGCTTATCTTATTATTAACAATGCGATCTTCTAAAAAAGAATACCTATTGATGACATGATCGTAAAAAATCATCTATACAATCTAAGAACAGCAATGATGATGATTCCAAGTATCCTTTAAAATTATGGGATCTCGTTAGAGTAATGGAGCTGCAAAAAGCTGTAGTCTTCTATATCTTGTCAGGAAGTCTGCACTGAAAAAGCAGCGCAAAGAAGAGCATAATCTGGCATCAGTGACAATAACAGTTGTAGAAACCCTAAAGAAAGCATCAATCCATTTACCTAAGATACAAGTGAAAAGAAACCCTGATTGATGATTGAGTAGGATTCAAGTAAATAGCGTGATGTAATCTGTCCGACGAACTATGATCAATGATCATGCTGCTATTAATCAAGACTAAAAATTCTTATTTAACATTGACTTAAAATGATTGTCAATGGTTCACCTTGGCATTGATATTGATCAGTTCATTCTTCTTACTATATATCCTGCAGCCGCTTTCTTCGTGATAGGATATGTCGCAAAAAAGACCAAGATGCACGCTGCAAAATCATATCTTCTGCAAGCATTAACTTGCATAGTTTTTGCCATCACATATGTTTTTGCAGTTCCAAATGGTGGCGCGCAGGGGCTAGCAATAGTACTTGGAATGTTTGGTGCGCTATTGCTGTTCATGGCAAAGAAGCAAAAGATCGAGCAACCGCCGCAGAATGTCTAATGCGAGTTTAGCATCTTATTTGCGCGCTCGATCCTACTATCCATTAATCCTTCAATCCAAATGTGAAACTCATGTTCGGCTACTTCGTAGCTGCAATTATGTTTGTTCATATACTTTTGGATAAATTTTACCTTGGTCCAGAGGTAGGCCAGCTCATCACTGTCATCGAGGAGGCTCATTAATTCACAGGTTCTAAGAGTATCAGCAAAATACTTAAACTTAACGGCTATTGGCAAAGCATGTTACAACATATAAAAAACTGATTGAATGGATCATTGTAGTAAATGATAAAAGATAAAGTTGCAATAGTTACAGGAGCAAGCAGCGGCATAGGCTATGCTACTGCCTTGGCATTATCTAGATCTGGTGCAAAAGTGGCAGCAGGTGCAAGGCGTATGGACCGATTGGAGTCACTGCAAAACGAGATCTCCAAAAATGGAGGAGAGGTTTTTGTTCAAAAACTTGATGTCACAATAAAGTCAGAATGTGATGCATTAGCTGACGCTGTCCTGAAAAAGTGGGGCACCATTGATATTCTTATTAACAATGCTGGTCTCCAGCCTCTAAGCTTTTTCAAGAATCTCAAGGTCGAGGAGTGGGACAAAATGATAGACGTTAACATCAGAGGAGTGTTTTACTGCACTGCTGCAGTAATCCCAACAATGATGAACAAAAATTCAGGACATATAGTGAACATTTCCTCTATGGCTGGAAGGGTTGTTTATCCCTCTGGAAGTGTCTATTGTGCTACAAAACATGCTGTTACAGCCTTTAGCGAAGGTCTTAGACAGGAGTTCAGCCAGAGGTCTAACATACGAGTTACATGCATTGAGCCAGGAGTCGTGGCTACAGAACTTATGGAAGCCATAACCGACAAGGCATTGGAAAAATATGTTGAAAGGACAAGGCAGATGGAGGCGCTGCAGGCCGAAGATATCGCAAATGCTATTATGTTTGCAGTAGAGGCCCCACGTCATGTAAATGTAAATGAGATATTGATAAGACCTATGACCCAAGAACGATAAATACACAACACCCTCTTGTAAATCGCTTTTTTGGCTCGCCTACGGCGAGGAACAATGGTGATTGTGATTGTCTATGTCATAGATCAAGCACAATATTGCTGATATAATTTTACAATATCATATTACACATATCTGTATCGCCATCTTCCAAGTTAAGTCCGATACCGACTGGAGAAACTATGTGAGCAAAAGTTGACAAAGCGTATCATCGTTCGGGATGAAGCACCACATAAGCAGAATTTGAGAAAAACAAGCATGAGTCAGAACGAAGATGAAGACTATTCTGACTTTCTTTCAGGCTTGGACATCGTATAAAAGCAGTGGGCTGAGATCAAGAATGCAGCAAGCGTCATCTTGGTCGCAAATACTAAGTTCCAAGGAATTTCGGGGTTTGGATATTCTACACTAAGATCATCAAATCTCATTACACCTCTCATTGCATCTGCAGTAATCAGTGAGTTCCATACGATAAAGTTGTAGACAAATTCATAGAGAGCCACGACTGCAAATACAAGTACCATCAACTGAATGATAGCTTTGAGCCATTTAGGAATACCTTTCACCTTTTCGCCACCCAATTTGACCACACAATACCATCCAACCACCGATACTATCATCAAATAGGTAGTGAGCTTGGCCAGACCTTTGAATGGGAACTCAGTTTCCACCAATACCTCTCCTATTATGACTCTACCTGTCTGCAGATACTCTCCTAGGCTTACATAGAGGGCATAGAAAGTTACTGATGCCATAACAAATGCACAAAAGTAAAAAACACCTAGGTATATTCTCCTGGCTCTCAACTGATCGCGTTCAAAGGTCGTTCGCACAGGGATAAGGTATCTCCATATACATGATATATGATTTACTTTAGTGCGTTGAGCAACTTGTCAGCCGGCAGCGTATTAAGGATATCTGATTGCATCGCCCAGCCGCGCCTTGCCTGCGCTACTCCAAATGTAAGAAAAGAGTAATGAATAGGATGATGTGCATCTGAGTCTACGACTAGCTTTACTCCCTCTTTTATTGCCCTTCTTACATGTTCATCTTTCAGGTCTAACCTATCATAATGCGCATCAATTTCAAGAACTGTTTCTGTATCTTTTGCAACATCAATCACTCTTTCAATATCTACAGGATAACCGGCGCGCCTGTTTATGATCCTCCCCGTAGGATGAAACAAGATGTCCACGCTTGGGTTATTGGCAGCTTTTATTAGCCGTTCTGTCTGCGTTTCAATTGGCAGGTTAAAATGTGAGTGTATTGCCGCACCTACGATGTCCAGTTTGTCAAGAACCGTGTTTGAGATATCAAGGGAGCCATCCTTCAGAATATTTACCTCTGCTGAAGATAGAATGCGGAATTCTTTCCCTAGGCTATCATTGAGTTGAGTTATCCTGTCTGCCTGCTCCAGAAGTTCCTGTTCTTCAAGCCCACCTGCGATTGTCAGGCTCTTTGTATGATCCGTGATTGCAATATAATCAAGACCAAATGCCTTAGCACCTCGTGCCATTTCTTCTATGGTTGCAGTCCCATCACTGTTTTCACTATGGACCTGCAGATCTCCTTTCAGGCTTCCATAATCGACGAGTTTAGGTATCTTTCCTTCCCTTCCAAGTTCTATCTCTCCTGTGTTCTCTCGCATTTCTGGTGGCATCCACTGTATGCCTAATGTTTTGTATACTTCTTCTTCTGTCGCTCCTGCAATGCTCTTGTCTCCTTTGAAAACTCCCCATTCATTCAGCCGAAGTCCCTTTGATATCGCCATCTTGCGCAATTGAACAGAATGCTCTTTGCTTCCTGTGAAATACTGAAGAGCTGAGCCCCAACTTTCTTCGGGCACCACTAATAGGTCCGCATCGATTCCGCTAGCAAGCTTGACAAATGCTTTGGCTTGCCCCTTGCCAAGAATCTCTTGTACCTCTGGCATTTTGACAAAAAAATCTATTACCTGCTCCGGGTCGTTGCATACCACTAAATAGTCAATATCTCCAATAGTCTCTTTCATGCGGCGAATTGAACCAGTTGAAACTGCATTTATGACCCCTGAAATACTTTGAAGACGCGCCTCAATCTGCTTTACAAGAGGATAGATCTCGCCTATTATGAAGCGACCCCTGCCTCTCTTGAAAAACTCAATCTGCTTAATGATATCGTGTTCTTTTTTCTCTGTAAAGCCTGGCAAGGTCTTCAGTTTGCCTTCGGTGGCGGCTTTTTCTAGATCAGCTAGGTTCTTTATCTTCAACTTATCATAGAAAATCTTTATTGTCTTTGGACCTATGCCTTCTATGCCATACATCTCATCTATGCTGACAGGCACTTTTGCCTTTAATTCTTCAAGGTGGTGTACCTTGTGAGTCTTGAGGTATTCTTCAATCTTCAAGGCTATTGCCTTACCCACCGAGGGGATCTCTAGGAGACCTTTCACTCCCTGTTTGCTGTATATGTCGGTAACATTTTCGGGGAGGTTTGCAATTGTATCAGCGGCCCTGTAGTAGGCGCGAGCTCGAAATTGCACATTGGGATCCTCTTCACTAATCTCCGTGAGAAATCCAAGATCCCGCATAACCTTGGCAACGTCAGAATTCTTTGTCAATTATAAGGGTAAACCTGCCAGCCGCTTCTTAACGTTTATCTGTTGGTTGTTATAATAAAAATATGCTGTTATTATGGAAACGGTAATGATGACTGCTTTCTAGCTCTGAGCCGTTTCCGAATTTTGAATTGTACTATAGTATAGACGATAAATATGACATATTATCTCTCTTGCAACACGTAGTCAGGCTCTATCATATCCGTATTTGATTACTCAAAAGTGTTCATGATATTGTGTGTAGCTTCTAATTATTATGATCTGGAACTGATAGTTATAAAATATCTCTGAGCAGAGTTAATCATTCTAGTCGCTGTTATATGGTTCGAATGAACAGAATGCACGGCCCGATTGGTTGGGATTTGCTGGGATCTATTCCTAGTCTTACTGTAATGGATTCTGCATGGAGGATCGGCAAGACATGGCTGGTTTGGATGGAGGTTCGAGCCCCATAATAGAATGGTATTTTGCTGCAGGGCTTACAACTGTGACAGTACTAATGGGGCTGATAGGGTTCCGTCTGGCAAAGGATGAGTTGCTATTGAGACGCAAAAGACTGATGATTGGCAACTACTAGATCTCTGATGGGCGAGACCAGTTAAAACTCTACGTTTTATCTGGCATCTGGCCTTGGTCTTTTCAAGACTTTCTCCGAGTATAATATCATTATTGATAACCATAAGTGCACCAGATTATGCAAGTGCACAAGTTAGTGGTAGCCAGAATACTACCACAATAGGCGGGTTCTTTCCACTATTATGGATATGAATGCTACCAGTACCACAACAACAGGTGGGGAAATCAATCCACATCTGAGAAAAGAAACCTTATTGAGCAAACACGTATGACCCTGCAGAATAGCGACATTCAAGGCGCATTGATGACCTGAACTCCGCCCTGAATGCATTAAGCGGTAACATGACCACAGCGGCAGACGGCGTAGAAGTATAAGATAAGAAAGCGGCGAAGGAGAAGTAGAGTAGCAGTAGGACACTCGCATCTACTAACAAAACAAAAGTTCTCTTTTTCTTCTTGGACCAGATAAATTTGTGCTACACGCAGAAGAAAAAGAAAAATGGAGCCCACTTGACAGCGAAAAGAAAAGTGCAAAAAAGTCACGGGTCTGCATAATAGGATAAATTAGCTATTACGTTTTACACGCTAACAGTCACTCGACAGAAGATGATTAAAAAGGAACTTTTTACTAGATGGTTGGCTGATTTTATTGTTATTGCTGTTGGCATTATTACTAGTATGCAATAAAATTATCCTACTCTAATTATATAATATAGTGCTGCTTTAATGATAGAGTCTGCGATGATGCTACTAAACATCATTATATCTGCAGCAGAGAAGGCCTTGGGTATGGCTTTTAGGTGGATAGATCAGAACCTTATATCCAATTTCTTAAACTTTGTCAAAGGATTTGAATTTGCTATAATTGTCCTGATGGCAATATTCTTCTTGCTAGTTAGTGTTTACATAATGATGAGGCAGTACAAAAGACTGCCAAAGTCATATCGTATAGTTGTATATGATGTGTTCGGTAGGGAAACAGTCATTGATGGCCTGAGACAGACATTTGCTACACATGACGCTGCAGAAAGTTACGCTCGTTTGTATAGTGAAATGTATGAGAGACAGCAATACAAGTTCAGAGTAATTGGAAATTTCTTATAGCATTTGCCCCTGTGAATTCTCCTGTTTGCACTTGGCTGAATAATATGGGCCTTTAAAAAGAGGCTCTGTTAACTTTATGAGGATACATCTGAGTGTTAACTCTCGAGTGATGATAATGGTAGAATGCTTGCTGGGACAGTTATCTGTCCCAGCTCCTTCTTTTGCGAAGAGAACTCCCTTAAGCTTATAAGCTAGGGCTGTAATCGCGAAATACTCCTAAGGGAAAGTGCGTACTGCCCATCCCGCCATCCCAAAACGGGAACAGTGGGCACTTCCCTTAGGGGCATAAAATTAAGATAGTCAAGCTTGCTTAACTAAATAGGTACCTAATATATCCAGCCAGCTATAACCCTTTGATTTCTCCTTGAAATCTTCTGACCCTAACCCGTGCAATTAGCTTCAACAACAGCAACCATGAAACAATGGCAGTAAAACGATCTTACTTTCTTTCTTAACCCATGTAAAGGGAATTTCTCAATTTCAAATTCAAAGAGACAGCATCTCTGTTCTTATATCATTTGATGCCCCCTCTAAAATTTTGAAAAAAGCAAAGTTCACGATTGATCTGTCCTTTCTGCCAAATGATGGAGGTGGAACACAATACACTTTTCTGGACGCAATATATCACAACTGCACAATTATACTAAACCGACAATGGATAGAAAAATGTTGATCGAGAATATGGGGATTTTAAAGAGGGAGAGAACTGCTATGCTGTTTCAAATGCAGGAGAATTGAAGGAGTTACTGGATGATGTAAAGAATATTGACACATCCAAGGTTGTTCAAAATGCAAGGAAATTACTAGACAGACATACCATCAATGCCGCAGGGAATTGGAATAAAGAAGTCCTGTCCTTGGAGTGTGAGATTTACTACGTTAGACTTTTTATAGTAATTATTACTATTGATAGCGAATGCAGAGACCCGACTGGGATACATATTTTATGTTGCAAGCAGAAATAGCGAAGCTCCGTTCAAATTGTATTACTCGCCACATTGGAGCAGTAATTGTTAAGGACAATCGACAAATAGCTACTGGCTATAATGGAACACCTCCTGGGGTAAAAAACTGCTATGAGGGTGGATGTCTTCGCTGTCTTGCTAGAGTAAAAGGTGAGGTCAAGTCCGGCGAAGGCCTTGATCGCTGCTTGTGCACTCACGCTGAAGCTAATGCCATAATGCAGTGTGCCCTCTTTGGCAACGCTGGAAGCACAAAGGGTGCAATATTGTACTCTACTTTTGCTCCCTGTTTAGAATGCAGCAAAATGGCTATAAGCGTCGGCATAAAGAGGATCGTGGTGCTTGCTGACTACCCTGAAGACGGCACGCAGTTGCTAAAAGATGCAAATATAGAGTTGTTCAAGCTCAACCCCGATCTGCTAAAACCTTGGCTCTCCGTAATTACAGCAGACCCCGAGTCATCAGCAAAGGTAGTAAGCAAAAGCACTGCTCGTACTATCTAATTTAACGCGCAGCTTTTTCACTCAAAATACTTTTGGTGACATTAGCAAGCTGAATACACAGGTATTCCGCAGATAAAGAAAGATCATGCAGCATGCCAATGTACAAAATTACTTCATAGGGACTGAGTGGTGCAGGGGGCCATTCAATCAGAGTTTTAGAATAAAGTCGACCATCTAACACTTTTTAGTATTTGAAATGTTATGCGTTATGATCTGTCTGCAAAATTTAGTTGCAACCTCAACAGGGATGAGGTGTGTGATTTCATACTATGTGTTATTATAATCATTAACGACAGTATGAGTGAATGCTGAAATTGATGTTTGCAAGCAAGTAATGAAAATGATGTCCTATTCGATTATTCTTGACAGAATCCGAACAGCAACGTCCTTGGGTTCAGCACTGAACTACCTAAATTTACAACATTCTATCAATACTTCCAGCTTGTATGCAAAATATGTCGGCGATATGCGTTTGACTTGATAGTCTGCCCCGTAAGAATGCCCATGTCTCACAGTAACTCTTATGCACAAGATGGGACCAGCTGGTATAAGAAACTTGATGATAACTATCAGGCCCGCCAGGAGATCAGACAGGGATGAGATCCTCAGCTTTTGCATAAACACCTTCAGCTGGGGTGACTACATCCATAGGGTATGGGATTATTGGTATGAAGAGAAGAATGGCCAGATATTTGTAGTCGAATCTAGCGGAGAAAAGATTGCAATGTCCCATGTTGCTATCTGTCCCGAAGGCAGAGGCATCTGGCTTGAAGGTGTAAGAGTTCACCCTGATCATCGCCGATCTAACATTGCAACAATGCTCCTTGCAAAAATGCTAGAGTACGGCAGACAGAAAGGTGCCAGAGAAGCGTCTGCAATAGTAGGTACAACCAACTCTGCATCGCAGAGCATGATGAAAAAGAATGGTTTTAAGATATTATCAAAATGGAAATACTACAGTGCAACAGGTACACCGAAGCACCAAAAGTCAAATGCAAGAATTGCAAATGACGATGATATAGATGACATTTGGCACTACCTTCAACAATCCAACATCTACCGCCTGTCTGGAAAGAGATACGTTAAGTCATGGCACTGGTATACATTTGACCATACATCACTTCTGAATTTCGTCAAAGAAGAACGTGTGATTGTGACTGGTCTGCCTATTGATGGGATTGCAATAATCAACAAGCGCGGTTACTGGGATAGGACTAACATACTGCAAATAGTTTATCTTGATGTTGTACCTGCAAGTTCCCTTCGTCACTTTGTTTCCTTCATGACAGATCTTTACTTAGATGGTAGATTTGAAAGTCTGCAGCTAGTTTGTTGCGAATGCCAACGAGTAACATCCTTTATCAATAAATTTGTAATACAAGAAGAAGAGGAGTTCCTTCTTTACAATAAGCAATTTGGGATATAGCTCATTTCTCACACTTGTGGTTGGATTATTGAGACACTTGGAAGTTGATAGCTGCACAAATCCAATCTGATGATTATGTTTGCAATAGTTGCTTTTGGTTCTCTATATTCTCAGCTTCACCTAGACTGAAAGAAAGATAACATTGAAGAACTTCACAACAGGTGCCAATCATGTGCACTTGATCTTTTAGGTTTTGTAGTGATCGATGGGTTAAGAGATTATTATTTTATATAAACCTCCACACACAATATAATAAAATCTTAAATCTTACAGGTAAGTCTTAAATTGAATTGCGCTCCCTGCATGGCAAACATTTCCTGCACCTGAATGTATTATAATAAACCGGTATATTTTATGCTCAAACGTGCACCAAGAACAGAGAATTGACATCATCAAGCTCATTCAAGCGAACCGCTTGCGTGGAGATTGCACACTGAAGTACCAATCAACAAGTTCATCCTGTGGTTATGCAAATGCAGCCGATAACAAACTGCAGTGTGTGCCCTATGCAAATTCTTCATATTCCTGGGAAGGTTGCAGATTTAGTATGGAGCGGTCAAAGGCTTCTTCAATAGGATAGCCGCAAAATTTGGTAACACAAGTTAGCGGAGCTCTCGCTCCAACCTGTCCACTCTTTGCAGTAATTCCAGATTCTTTGACTTGAGGCTTTCAAGCTCTTCTCTCACTTCTGTGACTTCTTTTGGTTTCTTTGTAGCCTCTCTTATAATGTTTATACATTCTTCAGCTACTCTCCTTACCCTATGGTCTAGGTCATTCTCCATGATCCATGTCAGGTCAGAGATCGCCGTTACCAGTTCAGAATCCGCGAGTGCTCTGCATGCATTTATGCGGACTCGAAACCACTTGTCTGTAAGTAGAGTCTTAAGGTGATCAAAGACTGTAGGGTTGTCGGCGAATCTGCCAAGAGCAAAAACAGCAGCCTCCCTTACCCTATGATAATTTCCATATTTGCTTTTTTCCATGATAAATTCTGCAACCTCTTTGTCGCTGGCAAACTCTTTAAGGCCTGTTATTGCCCCTTGTGCCACGACATTCTGAAATGTGGTAGTTTCCGTAGCCTTTTTCAAGATATCAATACCCATCTTGCTCTTAGTTTTGCCTATCGCTATTGCTGCTTCAGATCTAACAAAATAGCTTTCATCGTCCTGGAGCAATGGTCTAATCAGCTCCAGTGATTCTTCTTTCTTGAATTCTCCTATTGCCTTTATAACTGCACGTCTTACCTTTGGATGCTTGACTTTAAGACAGTCTTTCAAAGCTTCATAAGCATAGCTTGTCTTGGCAGATCCTAATGACTTTGCTGCTTCAACTGATACTCCCCAAAATTTGTCATACAATATATTGTTCGCTAGCGCATCGATGACTGCATCTGATGACTTGTCCTTGAGTGCCCTCGCAGCTTCTATCCGCTTGATCACATTATCTCCTTCTTTGAGCTGCTTGAGAAGCATCTCCTTCGGTGCTTTCACAGATATAGTTTTTAGAATCTTGAACTCTGGATCAACAGAGAACCAGCCCACCTCGTCCTCAACAGGAATTTGAAATACACACTCTCTGTCCAAGACGTTGAGTGTATAAATTTTCTTAAGGCCGTTTGCAAAAGCTATTTCTAATTCAAGAGGGAACTCGAAATGCTCGCCTGGCTGTGACTGTTTAACTTTGATGCTTGCATTGTGGTTATCATAATGAAAGTCGACGTTAAGCTCAGGATGGCCATCTCTAAAAATCCATTGGTCGAAGAACTGTTGTAAGCTCTTGCCTGTTTCAAGCTCAAACACCTTCCGCAGATCATCTGTCTCTGCATTGCTGTTGGCAAAGCGCTGCAAAAACGTTCTAAGTGATCTTCTGAAGTATTTATCTCCGACAATGTGGCGTATCATGTGAAGTACACACCCGCCCTTTTCGTATGTATGTCTGTCAAAGAGGTCATCGGGGTGCTTGTATACCTTTGTCACAATGGGCCTTGTATATCTGGTTCTGGCCTCTTCAAGATAATCGTCGACAGTCTGTAGCATATAATACTGGAACTCATCCTTGCCTTTGCTTGCTTCCCAATAGAGTGCTTCACAGTAGGTGGCAAATCCTTCATTGAGCCAGATATGTTGCCAATCGTTGCATGTGACGAGGTCGCCAAACCATTGGTGTGCTAACTCATGTGATATAAGATAATCGCTTGTAAAGTCAAGGTGAGCTTTTTCGTCATGAAGTGTATCTAGCGTTAGAGTTGTGCAACTGGAATTTTCCATACCACCATAAACGAAATCCTGAACCGTCACTTGTGAATATTTTTCATAGGGATAGTTTATGCCAAAGTATTCTTCAAAGAACCTGATAATTTCAGATGTGTGCTCAAATGATCTGGCTGCGTCTTGCTTTCTTTCTGGTGGGACATAGTAGTACAAGTTCTTGTCATCTTTGATCTCGATATATTTGCCGACAACTATTGATGTAAGATAGGCCGAATGAGGGTTTGTTTCAGACCAGCGGTAGATCTGTTTTTCATTCTGCTTCTCTACGCTAAGCAATTTGCCATTTGAAATTGCAGTAAATCCTATGGGAACTATGACCGAAATCTCGCTTGAAAACTTGACTCGGGGGTGATCAATACAAGGAAACCAATACCTCGCTTCAGTAGTCTCACCTTGTGTCCATGCCTCCTGATACTTATCGGGATAATGTTTATCAGGCGCGACAAAATAGAAACCCTTACGCGGCTTGGCCGTATATGAGATGTAGATTTCAGTTTTACTCCCCTCCTTTAGAGTTCCGCCTAGTTTAACTATAATCTTGTCATCAAGATTACGAAAATCTAGCCTGTCTGCTGCAGAGATCTTGTCTACTTGGAGCTCAGCGGCATCAAGCTCTATTGTATCAATGTCCTGCAAAGTCATAATCGACAGACTTTGCTGACCCCCAATCTTAAGATTCTGAAAGTCTGGCTCTATCTCAAGCCGCATATGCGTAATCGTAAATGAAAGCGAGGGAGCATAATGAGCTCTGCTGCCTGGAAGTTCAAATTTTTTTCTCTTTGTGTTATTGTCCTCATCGGTATGCATTTGGTATATACGTGCTACTCGATAGTATGATAAAATAAAGCTTCCCTGTAGCCTTTTTAAATGATCCCTTCATCATGCATTTATTTGTCATATCTCTCTTGATGTTGTTGCTAAAGGTTAGGTTATACTAAATGGGCCATCTGTAGAAAGAATGTCTTGCTACACTATTAGTTATTTAGCCTCTCTGTCTATTCCAACATCTGAATGTTATTGATATCTCGGTCTTAAATTCCCCACATATTCTCTCATCTTGTTAACTATCTCATCATAGGCGTAGGGAACAGATATCCTTACAACTAGGATCATTTTTCTACCATTGACGACTATTGAAAAGAAAAAGAGGTCTGTGTTGTCGTTATGTGTCAATAAATAATGGGGTCTGCCCAAATGCTCTGCATTTGCTTGAAGAGTACTCATGTAAAGTTCCGTCTGGGCAAATAGTCTCTCTAGCTTTGGAAGTGTGCCTGACTTTATATGCGAAGCTATGGTGACTCCCTTTTCGACTATCTCGGCGCTGACAATGTCGTCATGTAGATTAGTTATTTCCTTACAGAGATGGGTTCCATCCATTGATATTGATAAGTAAAAACATCTAAAAATAACTTGTTAAATGCTCTCAAGTGACCAAGGGTTTTCAACCATTGACAGGTCTTGGTCGGCAATAATGCCTCCAGTAATTTTCGCTTTAACAAGTCTCCTCACTAGCTTGCCTGTCCTAGTCTTTGGTAGCTCGGCAACTATTTTCACCGCTTTAGGGCGAGCAAATCTTCCTATTGATTCTTCGACTTGAGCAACGATCTCATCTGCCAGAATGCCATCTGCCTTGTAGCGATCCTTTACAACTACGTACACAGCTATTGCCTCTCCTTTCAATTCATCTGGTATGCCGACTGCAATAGCTTCTGCTACCGCTGGATGAGATGCAGCAGCAGCCTCAACTTCTGCAGTACCAATTCTATGACCTGCCACCTTTATGACATCATCAGCGCGGCCTTGCATGTACCATAGACTATCAGAACCAACAAGCACCAAATCACCATGATACCATACATCTTTATATTTTGACCAGTAAGTATCAAGAAATCTGCTAGGGCCGTCAAAGAGCCCACGTGTCATGGAGGGCCATGGCTTTTTGATTACAAGATATCCTTGAGTTACTCTATTGCCCATATCGTCAAAAACATCAGCATCAAAGCCAGGGACGGGACATCCTACTGTGCAGGGATTAAGTGGCATAACTGGCAGAGCACTCAGTATTGCGCCTCCGATCTCCGTTCCGCCTGATAAGTTGATCAATGGACACCGTCCTTTTCCTACATTCTCAAAATACCAAATCCAAGCTTTGGAGTTTA
>DAINRW010000012.1:0-17857 GCA_036741615.1 Nitrososphaera sp. | reverse complement strand
TTGTTTAAGATGATAGCTCCTATTCGCAATTTTCTGTCAAAATGCAAAAATCCAAGTATGATTGCAGCTATAGACCGTGCACCCTTGCTCGCATCGACCACTAGAACTATTGGCGCATCCAGAATTTTGGCTACGTGCGCAGTGCTGGCAAAGTCACTCTTACCCGACACTCCGTCATACAATCCCATTACTCCTTCAATTACTGCAACATCCGCATCTTGACATGCAGAGGCAAAACAGTCGAGCACCCCTTTCTTTCCCATCATCCACACGTCAAGGTTACGCGATTTCCTATTTGTTATTAGACTATGATAGGATGGATCAATAAAGTCAGGACCCACTTTAAATGGTTGGACTCGCAAGCCCCTTTTGCGTAGGCCACGCATGATCCCCAGAGCAACTGAAGTCTTGCCAACTCCGCTTGTAACGCCTGCAACAACAACACGGGATATTTGCATTAATAGTAATTAAGTTGGTTTCAATTTAATTTTAGCGTAAAGATATAAAGATTTTCCTGTTATGCTCTTTTATTCTGCCTAGCATACACAAGCCAGTAACTTTTGCGAGAAGGAGCAATTTGTCGATATAAAGTATCAAAAACCTTCATTCAACTTTATGCTAAGATACGTAGCCACAGGCATATCGGGGGATAATGCTAGATTGATTTTTATCTTCATATTATCTCATCATTTGGCGAGGCATGCCAGAGAAGGGGCTTGTAATTGTCTATACTGGTAAAGGTAAAGGGAAGACGACCGCCGCGCTAGGGATTGTATTGCGTGCAGTTGGGCATGGATATAAGGTCGGCATGATTCAGTTCATCAAAGGTGAGTGGTATTATGGAGAGCTTACTAGTTCAAAGAGGCTTGAGCCGGAGTTTGAACTGATAGCCGCGGGCAGAGGATTCGTGGGCATCATCGACGACGACCATCCAATAGAAGAACATGAAAAAGCAGCAAAGGATGCTATTGAAGTAGCAAAACAAAAAATTGCTTCGGGCGATTACGATATCATGATACTGGATGAAATAAATTATGCTGTTAAACTCAACTTGATATCACAGGAGGATATTTTAGATGTCATTGCAGCAAAGCCGGAAAAGACCAGCCTAGTATTAACGGGCAACTATGTTCCAAAGGCTGTCATGGATGCGGCAGATTTGGTCACAGAAATGAGAGAGATTAAACATCCATATCAAAGGGGCATAAAGGCAAAGAAAGGGGTGGACTTTTAGAATTCGATACTGTTATTATCATTATCATCATAAATTCTAGGCATGATCAAAGCTGAAAACTTCAAAGTTGCCGAAAAGGTGATGAACAATACAGTTGAAAAGATTCTAGCTAATATTGAGAGACAGCACGGTGCATTTAATTATATGTGTCTGGATTCAAGAAAATCTCACACCCTTCAG
This sequence comes from Nitrososphaera sp., assembly GCA_036741615.1. Taxonomy (GTDB): domain Archaea; phylum Thermoproteota; class Nitrososphaeria; order Nitrososphaerales; family Nitrososphaeraceae; genus Nitrososphaera. Next base: position 16,443 of record DAINRW010000012.1, on the reverse strand, counting down.
AAGGTGCAGAATGCTATATGAAACATCTTGTAAGAAAGTGTCACTCGTGTAATACATACACACTCAAGCATCAATGTCCAAAATGCAATTCTACGACCATAGATCCACATCCTCCCAAGTACTCACCTGATGACAAGTATGTTCGCTATCGTATAGCAGATAGGTATATGTAAAAATGTAAATCCTGAAGAATTATAAAGAAACTAGAAACAATTCAGATTAGATGAATTTTGCAATAGCAGGTGCGGGAGTAGCGGGGAGTTATCTAGGCAATATGCTCCAGAAGCGAGGCCACAATGTTGAGATATTTGAAGCATCCAAAAAAGAGTATCACTGGCCAGTCTGCGCTTGGGGTGCATCCAGGCACATGCTGGAGAAGTTCTCAAAACAAGCTGGACTTGATTTTGCTAATTACATTTTCCATGTCGGAAAAAAGCTCAAGATAGAGCTGCCTAACAACAATGAAGAAGTTCTTGATCTTAAAGGGCTTGTCACATATAACAAATACGGCTGGGAGGCGGATCTGCTAAAAAATGTTAAAGTGACATACGGTACCAAGATAAATCGAGAAACATTTGCATTCAGCAAATACGACTATGTAATTGATTGCACAGGTCTGCACCGCTCGCTTTTGCCTAAGTCAGGCGAAGACTTCTTGATACCCGCTTACGAATATCTCCTGGATAATGTAAGTGGGGCAGACGGTTTCAAAGTCATCGGTTATAAAGGTGCAAAGGGATATTTCTGGTACTTCCCGTTAGACGGCGGTCGGGCCTATATGGGTGCAGGAGATATTGAGAAAAAGTATTATGGGATCGACGCATTCTTCAAGCAACATCCTGAAGCCAAGGTCGTCAAAAAGATAGGCAGACCGATCAGGCTTTCACCTTCGAAGCGTATGGAGCCTTTCTTTGATGGCAACGTAATAGGAGTAGGCGAGTCAATTGGCTGTGTGTTCCCGATGCTAGGTGAAGGAATAATTCCTACCCTTATCTGCTGCGATATATTTCTAGATGTGCTTGATAGAAGTAAGGGAAAGTTTGATTTCAAGCGATATAGAAAGAAGGTGCTTGACACATTTGACTACTATGACGACGTTTACAAAATTGTAAGACTCAAAATGGATGGCAAGTTAAGGACCGTTCGACATTTCAACCTAATGATGAGTATGTATCGAAACATGAAGAAGGAGGAAAAGCGTTTTGGGTTTGAGATAAGCCTCGAAAAGATGACACGTCTTGTAAATGCCTTATAGCAAAACCGATCTAATTGATTACTTCAGAGATTAGGAAGCAAAAGAGTGTTTATCGCCTGCAACCTTATCTGATATCTCCAACTTCTAAATTGTTCGAACGATCAAGATGTATTTTTTATATCTAAGACTCAAAGGTCTGAAACCAGGCTCGGCACTCCGTTGGAAGCTGTTGAATCGAATAATCACTCTTTTTAATGTGTTAACGCAAGTGTTTGTCTACAGTGACGGACAAATATACAAAAAACTATTCTTTGGCAGTATAGCTTAGAAAAGATGCGTTGCCGACTCAGTTTTGATTTTGGATAGGCGTTTATTTTTCAGTGTTTCGTTCTCGCAAGCGAAAAGCATATGGCAGTATTAGTCTTTGTAATCTATATACCGTCTCGGGGCCGTCTCAATAGGAACGATATTATAAACGACGGCATCCCAAAAGTTGTCAATTTTCAATCCCAGTGGAACAGGATAACGATGCAGTTTGCGTTATATGTCCTCTTCCTTAATTTTCCTTAATTCTACTCGCCTTCATTGGCCAGTTTTCCTGTAATTGTATCTTAAGGAGGACCGAGGTCACCACTTCTTCAATGATCCCATCGTCTTTGCTGCAAGTCTTGATCAGCAAAGGGATATCATGTGTATTTGATCAAGGTAGAAGGCGATCTGCCGACAAGTCTTATGATATAACAAGTGGATTAAAGATAATATGCGCACACAAAAGTGCTCCTCGTCTTCATATCACAAGACACTAGCTAGAAACTATTCCATAGCAATTATTAGGGAGCCTAGTTTGCTCAACTGCAGCTTGCTTTAACACAAAAAATTAGATCATCCGTACCGTTTTTCAAGATCTCTAAAGTGATCCAGATCCATGAATTGGTTAAAGTCCTTAAATGTCACCATAATATTGCGACCTTCTTTAGTTGTGCCGGTATTTTTGAGCTCTGTGAGTACTTGCCTCATAGCAAATGTAGCACTATAAATAGCAGAGAGGGGAAAAACTGCTATCCTGTAGCCGATCCTTAGGAGCTCGCTCGCTGAGAGATTGGGGGTGGCTCCGTCTTCTATCATATTTGCAACAAGAGGCGCATCGATTTCGTTAGCCACCTTTTTTAGCTCTTCAACTGACCGGGGTGCTTCTACGAATATTACATCAGCGCCAGCCTTCCTGTATGCTTTGCCGCGCTCGATTGCTTCCTCAAGTCCCACTGGTGCACGAGCATCAGTCCGTGCGACAATGATAAAGTCCTTACTGCGTCTTGCTTCAAGCGCTGCTTTGAGCTTAGGTATGTATTCATCTCTAGGTATCACACCTTTTCCAACCATATGGCCGCATCTCTTTGGCCAGACTTGATCTTCAAGAAAGATCCCTGCAGCGCCTAGCCTTTCAAGGTCTCTGACAAGGCGCCAAACGTTGAGAGGATTCCCATACCCAGTATCTGCATCAACGAGTACTGGGACCTTCACAGCCCGAATTATCCTCATGGCATTATCGACAGTTTCGCCGGAATTTAACAATCCAAAGTCAGGCATTCCAAGCAGAGCAGCCGACGATCCATACCCCGTCTGAAACATCGCCTCAAAGCCCACATGCTCTGCTATTTTGGCGCTCAATGCGTCAAAAACTCCGGGAAGCACAATTATTTTGTTCTTGTCTTCAAGCTGCTCCCTCAAAATAGCTGATGTTCTATTATGCATCGCTGAGAAATAGAATGAATAGATTGTTATATTAGCTTTCTACTGGCCATCCACCTGGCGTTATTAATTCGACAAGATTGCCAGCAGGGTCACGAAAGTAAATTGACTTTGCATCGCTATTCCAATTAACTTCTTTTTCTATAGCAATATTGTTGTCTATCAAAAGCTGCTTGCTTGCATGATACTCCTGTTCTTCTATCTCCATGGCAAAGTGTATGCTTGACGGTGGAGTCGGTGTGCCATGCGCAGGTAGGCTGCCATTGTTAGTTTTAGTTCGCAACGGATCGAATATCAAGAGCATACTCTTTCCGGCCTTCAAGAAAATTAGCTTATCTTGTTCCTCTTGAATAACTGGCAAACCAAGAATTCCTGCGTAAAAATTCTTCATGCTCTCAAGGTCTGAAGAATAGATGCATGTTTCAACGACTTTCTTTATTTTCATTATTACTGTTCCTGCTGCGCCTCTGGGCCAATAGGGACCACGTCGTAGTTACCATCTTGATATTTCACGACGAATAACTGGCATACTCTGCATTCATATTGTTTGACAGGTGGGTCATGTAGCACAGAGCCATTAAGCCACACCATGATAGCGCCGCAGTTAGGACAGTTCATCATATAGGTGCAGATTAGGTTGAGGGTCCAGAGTTAATATGTCTTGTTGATGGATCGATTGTTCAATCTTAGCAAGACTGTTGAGGCCATACACGATGTATATGTCAAAGAACTAGAGTGATGTATAATTGATTTTCACTTTTATTCTATGGAGGTCCTACCACTTCTCAAAGCTGAGGGAATAAAGAAAAATTGAGATATTCCTAGTATACTGCCGTCGAAGTAATTTTTAATATTTTTCAATATTAGGCGGGTTATTGTATTCTATAATCCCTGTAGAGCACAGCTTGGTTCGATGCTATGTTCCATTACCCCTAGCGAGCACTAAGAAAATTGCTATACGAGAAGATGTTAATTTTTTAGTCCGTCTACAGTAGATGAACCAGGATTGACATCAGTTATTGAGGGGATGGAGCTCGTCCGTTTGGCAAGAGCCGCTGTTGAGAAATACCTACAAGAATCAGTCATAATCAAACCAGTAAAGGAGACACAAGAAAAGGCGGGCGTCTTCGTAACGCTAAACTATGTAACTCGAAGCAGAAGGGAACATTTGCGGGGCTGCATTGGATTTCCACTTCCCGAGAAGGCAGTCTACCAAGGCATAATAGAGGCAGCAATAGCAGCAGCGACGGAAGACCCTCGGTTCCCTCCATTAGACACACAAGAGCTTAACAATATCATTTTTGAGGTCAGTCTACTTACTCCTCCTCAGGAAATAATACTCAACAAGCCCGCAGACTATCGGAAAGAGATTGAGATAGGAAGAGATGGGCTAATACTCCAGTGGCGATTTGGTTCGGGGTTGCTCCTACCACAGGTACCGATCGAATTAAAGTGGGATGTTGACGAATATCTCGCAAACGTATGCTACAAAGCAGGGGCCCCCCCAGATGTGTGGCTAGACCCAAATTCAAAGCTGTACAAATTTCAAGCAACAGTCTTCAAAGAAGTCGAACCAAGAGGTCAGATTATAAAAGTTGAGCTATGACAATAATATATAATGAACTGTGATATCCTGCTCGTTGTCATCAGTAGCATACTTGGCACCATACGGTGTAGGCCTCGGGCATGCAAGTCGACTGGTTATGGTGGCCGATTATCTCAGGCAAAATGGCATAAATATACAGTTCTCATCCTATGGCGAGGCTGTAAGGTACGTTTCGCTGAGAGGATACAAGTGTGCAACTGTTTCACCTGTCGAGTTTGCTTGGAGTATGGAAGGCGGTTTCTCTGTCAAAGATAGTATAGCAAATGTACCCCTCTGGTTTGCCAATTTTTTAAGACAGGTTAACCAAGAAACTCGCAATATAATTGAATACAATCCAGATGTGGTAGTATCAGACAGCAGATTGTCACCCCTCATGGCAGCTAGATTGCTCAAAGTTCCTTCGATCGTCATTCTAAATCAGATCAAGCTTTTGCTGTCACCTAGACTGCATGAGATTGCAGCGTCACGCATATTTGAAAGTGTCACAGGCGAATTTTTGGGATCGCTGTGGGCGATGGCGGACAGGGTGCTAGTGCCAGATCTTCCACCTCCTTACACGCTTTCTGCGCATAATATATGGGATGTAGGCTCAGCGTCACGAAAGGTAGAATACATCGGTTTTGCTTCGCCTAGGCCCACGGTGAATAAAGAGGATATGACAAAGGTAGTCGATAACCTTGGCTTTGACAAGCGTCGACCGCTGGTTTTTGTGCATGTAAGCGGCCCCATCCAGACACGATCAGCTCTCCTGAAAATCGCAGTTGAAACTGCAAAAATATTAGATCCAAAGATCCAATTTGTCATCTCAGCAGGAAATCCCAGTGGCAAAAGTGACCCAATAAGGATCGGAAGATTAAGCTGGTATTATGAATGGTGTCCTGTAAGAGATGAAATATTTGCTGCCTGTAACCTTCTAGTGTTAAGAGGCGGTCATGTTGCACTGTCACAGGCGATTCAGTTTGGAAAACCCGTCGTTACTGTGCCCATCGAAAATCATGGCGAGCAGTTGGGGAATTCCGCCAAGATTTCCGAACTGGGAGCAGGGATAATGCTGCATCAAAAAGGGTTGAGACCAGAACAGCTGGGCGAAGCTATCGAAAAAGTAGTAGGCAATCCAGACTACAACAAGAAAGCATGTGAACTTCAAAGGTTAGCTGAAACGCTCAACGGAGTCCATAATATCGTGCAAATAGTTAGGTCCTACCTTTAGCTCCAGTTTCTTCATGTGTTTAATCGCTGACCGTGCTTCAGACTCAATGGCATTGCTGTACTTTAGAAGCTTGCCCTCTGCAATGTTTGGAGCCAAAATCCTCAGATCTATGCCAACCTCTTTTGCATAATAGCCAAGCTCGCTTGATAGAGATATTATTGGTGCAATGGGGACCTTGCCTGCAAAAACAGCGTCTTGAATGATTGATTCTATGAACCATATTGGATGAGCTGCGGTGGTTAGCGGAAAAGTGATAATTTTGTTCTGACATTGAATTAAAATCTTTGAGATGATCTTCTCTTTTAACAACGAAGATGGGCAGCCCTTTGCAGGTACTTTGACGGGTGTTGCGTAGATCGTTTGCTTTTTTCTGCCTGTTCTTATGGCAAAGAGCTCCGCAAGCTTGGCGTTGATCTCAAGATCACTATCGTCAGCATATGGCAACACAATACTCGTGCAGTCAAAGCCTGCCTTAGCGGTCATCAGACACGAGATAAGTGACAGACAATTGTGGATACTACCCATAGCTATGCCTTTGGAACCGGCGATAAGTCCCCCCGGACCTCTCATTATTTTGGCGCAAATATACGCGAACTTCTTGCCTACCACCGTCAAAATAACTCGTCTGGCCTCCGCCTCGGTTTTAGCAGGCAAAGCATCCATTGATGCTAATTTTGCAGCAAGGGTGCCAGCGCATGCAAACTCTATATCTCTACTCCTGTAGGAAACATTGGCAGGAGTAGGTATGATGACTTTTACATAGAATCTGTCACCGGGAATGATAATCCTGCTGCCAGCTTCAACTATTGAAGCTGAAAGTTCAGAAAAGTTACTTGACACCTTCTTTGCTATTGCAACTCTCTCAACGCCAAACATTCTTGAAAGCTCGGATGCAAGATCAACGACATTATCCGCCTCGCACAGTATGAAATTACCTTCAATATCGATATCTTCTATTCCATTGTAAAGCTTCTGCATAGCCTTAGCAAGTGCTTGCTCGTCGGTAAACGCTGATGGAAAGACAATAATTATGTTCAACCGTAAATAAAGAGAGATGTGCTGGATAATTAATAATATTACAATAAATAAAATAATATAATGGGGTGTTTCCCCAGCGAAGTTCTACCAGTGATGCTTCTCGTCTGGAATCAAGCCGATCTGTTCGCGCTCAAAGTACCTTTCCAGCTCTTGTGCCCACTTTTCTTTGGCTGCGCCACCGCCAAGTCCCTTTCTCCTCAGCCAGAAGGCGATGACCCCCAAGAGGAACACTGCGAACAGCATGGTCCCGAATATGTATACCATGACGTCATAGAACAGCGGGTCGTACGCCGGACCTATCTGCGCAAATAGTTGTTGATACCACATTAACTCTATGCAAAAAAATCCGAATATATATATTTGTCGGTTTGTCGCAAGCTAAGCGTAAGTGTAAAAAGTTTGTTAGTGTTGGTTGTATATAACTACGAATAAAAGCCCGTATGTTCTTTACTAATAGCTACCTTAACACAATTACAGTTGAGCATTTAACATTTGAAATAAAACAAAAAGAGAGGTAGATTAGGTCTTGACCGGTCTTGCGCCTCTGCCCTTGAAGAAGAACATTGCGGCTACGCCCCCAAAGATGGCAGCCAGAACGCCAATAAAGATTGTCATTTGGCCTGATTCAGTTGACAACATAGGTGTCCCAGAACCAGTAGCTGGGTTTTCCTGTGCAGCTGTAAGTCTTTTTTTGGCCAGAATAGTTACGTCACTGCAGTTTTCGCGCAGTACTCCGAGCTGTTCACATTCTCGTAGTTGTTCTGGTGAGGCGGTTCCTGTGCTACCGCCGGTGGCTCCGGTACCTCCGTACTGTGCATAGGCTACACTCATTGTAGAAGTCAATACTGCTAACGCAGCTAGAGCCGCTATTATCGGCTTATTCATATTACATAAACTGACCGAATTCTAATATATAACCTTTTATGTCAAAATCAACCGCCCCGTAACATGCTTGCGTCTGGGCTTTGGCTAAGGCAGATGACATTTAGGATCCGAAAACTCGAAGAACAAAAACATGGTTTTATGCTCTTAGACATAAGTATCCCGTTTTATCGGCGAGTATCCCCCTAAGGTCTCATATATCAGTTGTCAGATTTGCAACTTTGTAGTGAATTCTAATATCTGTCGTCTTCTAGCCTAATGTACTATACAATTCTGATCATTTAATATGAGATCTCGTTCGTTCTGATATATGACTCTGACTATAACGGCCTTGAATCGAACTACAATACTTATTCTCAAGACTTCCAGCCGACCGGTTTGAAATCTGTTGCCGCTCAGTATCATTCTATATTTCTGAAAACGCTATATTCGGTTATGCTACAATGAAAGTGGCCTAAGAACTTTCCAGCTTTCTATATCCTTGCACCAAGTCGACTAGATACCTCCCGATTTCACGATCTTAATGGCAGCGAACTGGCAGAGAATGATTAACCGAGATGACAGAATTCAATGACCTAGGTATTTTTGAAATTCAAAGATGTTTAAAACATGGGAAATTGGATGCAATTTGATTGCTTGTTATTTATCCTAATTTCGTAAAAGTGCATAAAGCCTAGGTATGACGATAATGAATATTGGAAAATGATCGACGTGAAAAGAGATCGGGATCCTTCTGCTTATGACAAATATGATTCGTCAATCTCTAACGATAAGATAGGATTGTCGATTCATGCACCAGATCGCTGGCAGAAAATAGTTTCACCGATAGAACTCGAAAGGCTACTTAGTACAGGAGATCACGTAGGTATTCACGTCTTAGTTGGAGATATCCGCAAGTCCACTTTTCTAATGAAAGAATCAGTTTCGCTAAAGCGTTTTGCGCTCATCACTCGTGATTTTATGAAGGCTGTTAGAGATACTGCAGGCAAGAATGAAGGATGGTTTGATAAGTTTACAGGAGATGGATTTATCATTTATTGGATTTATGGAGAGGAGACCAACCAGCAAAAATATATTTCGCAGATTCTATCGTTCTCTGACGCGCTGCTTTCTATTTTCCCAGAAGTCATGAATGAGTATCGCACAAACTCTACAAATTTTCCTGCTGGCACTGGGTTATCACTGGGGGTTGACTCTGGCTTGTGCACATTGGTCAATATTGAAGATTTAAACATCATCGGTCCTCCAGTTGTTGGTGCGAGCCGAATGGTTGCGGAGGCAGAACCATTTGAACTGCTTTTTAATGTGTCAACCGCTGCATGGTTAATCAAGGATAAAGACCTGCTTGCTAGAGACTATGGAATTAATATTGAAAAAAAATATATTAAAACTGCAGAATACGGAGAAATAGGTCAGGAAGCATACTCTGTCCGGTTCAGAAAATAATAGTTTACGGCGAACAACTTGATTTCATCTTTTAGCCTTTGAAAAATTATTAGAATGAAGCAATGGCTGTTATTTTGTTTTATTGCATATCTGTCATTTCTGAAGATTAATGTAGATGTAAATGTGTGAACGGATCACTTCTACATTTTGTCAGTGTCTTGTTGGCATCTAATTGATACTTTCAAATTATATTTACTGAGGTCACCAATGCGTGAATAAGAGCTCAATGTAGAACGATATATATAAGCAGCACTTCATACATCCTCAAAATGGCACGAATTCATGTTCATACTCATGGTAAATCTCATTCAACTCGTCCTACTTCAAAGGGGCCCGCGCTATGGCTTAGCCAGAATAGAGATCAGATCTCTGCTGTTGTTGTAGACCTCGCAAAGGAGGGTCTGAGCCCAAGCGAGATAGGATTGAGGTTAAGGGACGTGCATGGGATACCACTTGTCAAACCTGTTCTAGGCAAGGGTGTTACTAGTGTTTTGGCAGAGAACAATATAAAGCCAGACATGCCAGAGGACCTAGAGAAGCTAGTAAGAAAGGCCCTAGGACTCCAAAAGCACCTTAGAGTTCACAACAGTGACCACAGGAATGTTCGGTCGCTTGAGTTAGTAGAATCAAAAATCCACAGGCTGTCAAAGTATTACAAGCGAGAGGGCAAGATTCCAAAGAACTGGAAATATGCTGCAGTAATTGCACAACTAGAGTAGTAAGGTACCTTAGATGAGTGACAGGCTTGCGTATGCGCTTAAACAATTTTGTGCTAAACTGAGAGAGGTTGTAGAAGCAGGCAACGAAGTTGCAATCATCTCTCATCTTGACGCTGATGGAATTACATCGGGTAGCGTAATGGCGACGGCACTCAGGAGGATGGGTGCACGATACTCAGTCAGAACGGTTTCTGGCATGAATGCGTCGGTATTAGAGTCAATAAAAACCGATGGTCGAGATTTTTATATCATTACGGACCTTGGATGGGGTTGGACTTTCCCTCTCAGGAACGCCATTGGCGACAAATGGCTAATCATAGACCACCACCAAGTTCCCGAGATCGAGGCTTCAAAAGAAAGACAGCATGACGACGGTCAGATACTAAATCCATGGAACTACGGAATTGATGGAGGTAGAGAAGTGTCTGCAGGAGGGATGGCTTACATGGTTGCAACCACCCTTGATTCTAAGAATCGCGACCTGTCAGCAATGGCAACCGTATCAGCATTGGCTGATAGGCAAGACCAAGGGGACAAAAAATCTTTTGTCGGTCTGAATGCAGAAATTCTCAAGACTGCTCAATCTCTCGGAATTGTAACCGTTGATCTAGATATCATACTGGGCGGCAGGGAAACAAGTCCCGTACATGAGGCGCTAGCATACTCTCTTTTTCATTACATTGAGGGGCTTACGTGGAACAGAGAAGGCTGCTACTTATTGCTCAAGAACGCGGGTATAAAGCTCAGAGATAATAATGGCCGCTGGCGAGTGCTGGCAGAATTTTCACAAGAAGAGAAGACCTCCATTGTTGAAGCAATTGCCAATTTCGTCGGTAAGTCAGATAAGAGGTCGTCCGATATAATGCGGGATGATCTACTAGGCTATGTTTACACGCTTACAAGGGAAGACAGGCGAAGCCAGCTGAGAGATGCAAGAGAATTTTCATCACTGCTAAACGCATGTGGAAGAAAAGGAAGCGCAGGAGTTGGTATCGCGATTTGTATGGGGGATAGAAATACTGCACTAAACGCAGGTGAAGAGATAATGAGTAGTTTTAAGGTGACCCTGCGTAACAGTCTTTCCAATATCTTTGCTGAAAAATGGAGGCTCTCTGATGATGGCAAGACTGTATTTGTCAATGGTGATGGAGTTTTGGAGGAAGATATGCTAGGGGCGGTGTCGACCCTCCTTAGCAGATCACCCTCCTTTAGGGGTAAACTCCTCTTTGCCCGGACCCTTTCAAGCAATGGCACCTACAAGTTCTCCTCAAGGAAGTGCATAGACTGCCAATTAGAGGCAAACCTGGGGATACTGATGCAAGAGTGCGCCGGAGCATTGAATGGAGAAGGAGGAGGTCACTCAGAAGCTGCAGGATGCACAATCCCAAATCACGCTCTTGAGAGTTTCATACCATGCATAAAGGCGAAGGCAAATGATTCGGAAGTTACCAACGCGTAATCTTGACATCGAAGTGGGGGCTGAAATTCCTTTTTCTAGCATCGCAGCAGCAAAGGCGGCGGTTAAGGCATTAATACCAGACAATATTAACTTTCCAAAGGGTCTGTCAATGAAACTGTTCTCTAGAGGCTCCACAGTTGCCATTGAATTGACAGGAAAAAATGTTTCGACTGCAACATTATTGAGCACGCTTGATGAGGTTCTTGAGCACATTTCAATAGCTAAGAAGGTGATGAATGGATAATGTTAGACCCAAGAATTTTGAAGGAAAACCCTGAAGCAATTCGAGAGATGCTAAAAAAAAGAAATATGGCCGATTTTCCAATAGATGATTTGATAACACTTCATAAGCGCCGCGGCGATAATATTACCAAAATTCAGCAGCTTCGACGGCAAAAAAATTTACTTTCTGAAACCATTGCAAGTAAGAAAAGGTCCAAAGAGAATGCATCAGTTGAACTTGGAGAAATGAAAAAAGTGAGCAGCCTACTTCATAATATAGAATCTGAAGCAGTTCAAACTGAAGAAAACTTCGGTCAGCTTATGATGACATTGCCCAACCTATTAAATGAGGGCGTACCAATTGGTAGGGACGAGCATGACAATGTGGTTGTTCGCGAATATGGGAACATCATAACTCCCAATTTCAAACCAAAGGATCATATTGACCTGGCGAATACACTTGATCTGGTAGACCTGAGTCGTGCTGCTAAAGTATCAGGAGCAAGGTTCTATTTTCTAAAAAATGATCTCGTAAAGCTCAATCAGGCATTGATCAACTTTGCCCTTGACTTTCTATCTGCGCATAATTATACACTTATCCAACCACCTTACATGATCAGAAAAGAACCGATGGTCGGCTCTATCATTCTCAATGACTTTGAGGATGTCATCTATAAGGTAGAGAATGAGGACCTCTACATGATTGGGACATCAGAGCATGCAATAGCAAGTATGCATATGGACGAAATCCTTGAGGGTATAAAGCTTCCCGTTAGGTATGGCGGTTTCAGTTCATGTTTCCGCAAAGAGGCAGGTGCACATGGTAAGGACATGAAGGGCATATTTCGAGTTCATCAGTTTGAAAAGGTGGAGCAATTCATCTACTGCCGTCCAGAGGAGTCTGGGAGGGAGCACGAGCGTATGCTTACGTTATCTGAGGAATTTTTTAAACAGCTTGGAATTCCACACCGTGTGATGCTACTATGTTCGGGCGATACAGGTAAGATATCTTCCAAGACATACGATATCGAGGCGTGGATGGCAGGTCAGAACGCCTACAGGGAGATCGTTTCTTGCTCCAACTGCCTAGATTACCAGGCCCGGAGGCTTGGTATACGTTTCCGTGATAAGACCAATGAGGATACTCGCCTCGTACATACGCTCAACAGCACACTTGTCGCAACAGAACGTACCATGGTGGCGATAATCGAGAATTTTCAGACGCTAAATGGTAATGTGAAAATCCCAGAGGTCCTACGAAAATACATGGGTGGCCTGGAAGAGATTCGGTCTCGCAATTGACGCATCGTATATATATTATTCATTTTAGTCAAAGAGTGGGAAGAAAAACACTTTATGGCCAAAGGAGCAAGAAAGGGAGGCAGAGTTAGGGATAAGTGGCGTGACAAGCAATGGGTAGTTGTCAACAAGCCATCAGGTTTTGAACCTCAGATGCCAATTAACTATATTCCAGTTACGGATCCGACGCAGATAAAGGGACGCACAATTGAAAATACCTTGCACGATATGATGAAAGGCAACCCAGACCAAAGCATGGATCAACACCAAATCAAGGTCTTTGTCGAAATAGATAGGGTAAACGATGGTGTGGCAACCACTATTTTTAAAGGACATGAATATGCCAAGGAGTTTCTGAGGAGCCTCATCCGAAGAGGTAGTTCTATGATTACGTTTACTCATGATTATACTACGATGGATGGTCACACTTTTAGAGTCGCAATGGTCGCATTTACCCTTCGCAGAGTTAATTCCTCTAAGAAACATGAGATAAGGTTGATAGCACAAAAGATACTCGCTGAGAGAATCCCGCAGATGACGGTTGATCAGTTTATACAAGAAATCACGGGGAATAAGGCCGAGGATATTCCAAGAGAGACAAATAGTAAGCTTGGAGCAGCGGTACTGGAGGAAGCAAAAAGGATAACTGCAATGCGCCACCTCGGAATTAAGAAGACAAAGCTTATCTCTACGGCGGAATCACGAGCGGTTAATGAAGCAAAAACAGTTGAAACTCCGCCACAAGCCTAGTGACATCTCACATTTCTTGGCAATTTCTCCATGCGTTGTTTTAAAAATGTCTGACGCAGACAACATCAAATTTGCTGCAGCGGAGATCAACCTTGTTCTCCATGCCACCGAAGATGAGGGCAAGGTCCTAAAGGCGATAGAAGAAACACTCATGGTCCCAGCCACACGCTTTTCGAGATCCTCTTCGGAGGGACATTATAAAAATAAGATTCTATTGCAAAAGGCGGTACTTTCGAGCAAAGAGGCAGCGTTGTTGGCTAAAAGGATCATCTCGCTCTTGAACAGTGCAGACAGGGAACATTTGTCTCGTCTAATCGATGACTATGCTGACGAAAAGGGTAACCTATACATCCGACTTGATAAGCAGAGGGTATGTCAAGGACGGGTGTCGCTATCCGAAACTGACGCTGTAAGGATTCGATTCAAGCCAATAAGACGTTTCAAACCTTCAGAGACGGTTCAAAATTATATGAGCCTCTTTCACCCATATTTTGCCAAATGAATTAATGAACGTTCATGCTGCTTTATGAGCTGGAAAAACATATAGGTCCTGACAACATGGTTGCAAAATTGCATATTGAACGGAGGAGGCACTTCTTTTAATCGGATGGATCTTTGTGTCAGCGGCGAATTTGATATTGCGTCGACCATCAGGGCTCTTTCCATAAGCAGAGTAGCTGTCACCTTTGATGGAAAGCCACACGAAGGTGCAGTTTATAGATTGAGAACGGCGCCTTCAAATGCTGTAAATTATCCTTACTTGATAGTTTCAGAGAATCTGGATGAGCCAGCAGATATTCTGACTATTAGAGATTTTAGCAAAGCTAAGAAAGAGTTGAAAAAGAAGCTCAAGAAAGGAACCGGCGTGGAGATAATGCTTAATCCTGCAAGAAAGATGGACAGTGTTTCTGTGGGCAGGTGGTTTAGCAGCCTAAAGGATTTGTACAGGTTGTGCCATTGGTCACGGTGCCAATTTATCATTTCAAGTGGTGCAACATCAAAATATGAAATGATTTCAGGCCCCTGTCTTGACGCAATATTGAAGACCGTTGGTATAGAACCTCAGAACTATTGGAGCAACTTGACAAAATGGCTTGAGCAAAGATTAGCAAGGAATGTGTCTTATGCTAAAGAGGCGACCTAAGCGACGCTATCTTTTAATTGTTCAAGCTGACAAATCCAGCGACCCTATCACTGCTATCAGAAAACGCTTCTCAGAGCTTTATGGAACAGTTGCTGCCGAGAATGCAGCCTTGAGGCTCGTCGAACAGAGGGAAAATGAGTTCATAATAAGGTGCGCTATAGAGCAGTTAGATAATGTCCTTGTCGCAATTGCTCTAATTGATCCTCCTGCAATTACAATTGATATGTCAGGCACTATAAAGCAACTAAGAAAGCGCAGGCAGTATTCTTACTGGAAAGACAGGCACTCGCCATAGGAACCCGAGGGAATGTGGGGATTCTGAAGGACCCGTCAAGCGATGGCTTGAGCGTTGCTTGAAAACTCAGGACGATCCTAACAGCGGACTAAAAAATGATATGCTGAAATCAATACACGAAAAAATCAAGGTGTCATATAGGATTTACTTCAAAGCGACACGGTCGGCTTTTCCTTCTCAGAATGTTACAGAGAGAACAAGAATTTTGGAGGATTGAAACTTTGAGAAGGCAATTGGTAAATTGAGAAAATAACTAACCGATTGTTAATTGTGAGAATAAAAGGTTCAAATGAAATAAAGAAGATAGGATAGATAGGTTGCGCGTCTTAATAAAAAATATGTATTGGTCTAATGTACCATGCCTAGAGCAGTTGTAACATCTGATACGTTCTTGTATTCTCGCTCTTGTAGGTTTTGCAGGGCCGACAATATATCCTCTGTATTTTTGTTGCCATGTGCTGAACTTTGTTGCTGTCTGGCAAAAGAAATTATCTTGTTCTTATCGGCAGGGAAATCCATGTCTTTTAAGATTTGTCCTATTTCTGCAACTTTTGAATAGCTTTCTACATTTACTTCTTTTCTTTGGCCTTGTACCCCTGCTTGTTCGCTTACGACACGACCCGTCTCACTCTGCGCGTCGTCGTCTCGAGGAATTTGGTCAGGGTTCTCTCTTTTGCCTGTTGAACCTTCTTCCATACAATAAACTGGACAACATCATAATTAAAATCTCGCCATAGCTGGGTGAGTAAAACTCCTGCGATGTATAATTTTGCGTAATGATTCAGAAGAATAGCCTGAGTGATTTCATTAATAAAGATCTTACGGAGTACAGTAAATCTTACGACTAATTCGATAATTTCCCACTAACTATACATCTGTACAGATCCTCTAACGTTAACCCGGGTAAATTAATTATTTTTAGGTTCTAGTTTTTCAAAGTGATTTTGAATTGTAAGTTCGATCTCGTTTAATGCGGACGAATCACCATTTTGCTCAATATTGGTCCTCAGAAAACCCCCGGCGGCTCCGGCATGCCCTCCACCTTCGCCAAATGCACCTGCAATCGTGCTGCAATCTATTTGAATATCACCAATTGTTACCTCGTGCCCCCTTCTGAAGCTCAACTTACCTTCCTGTGTATATGCGATGGCAAGATCAATTTCGTTGTCATCAATAATTTTACCCAAGAGAATGGACCTACTTACAAATGAGTCCGCCTTTACTATTGCTACCCTTACCTTCCTGACGTCTTTTTCAACTGAAGTCGCCGGCCCAAAACCAAATTCTCTGACGACGGCAGAATTAATCGATCTCATAATAGATTCATCTATTTCACGAGATGCTTCAATCATGTCATCTTGCATCTGAGTGTTCCACAAAATGCCGTCGCATACATTATCCAAGATCACTGAATAGAGCTTGTGGTTCA
>DAINRW010000011.1:0-19425 GCA_036741615.1 Nitrososphaera sp. | reverse complement strand
TTTCCCTTTTGATTTACAAGCGTTAGCTTATGGTGACTAGATCAACGAACATGACGTATTTTCAATTTTTCAACTATATTTTTGGATATATGAAGCCAAAACTCGCGGTTATCTCGTTGTTTTCACTCATTAGGCATATCATAATTTGCGTAGATATTTAGACTTAGGAAAGGTATAAGGATTCATCTTCGGGGAAGAACCTGAGTTTTTATATTGATTACTTGACACTAGCCCAAGATACCACAACCTAGAGGAATTTAGTAATGTAATATGTTCAAAGATTAAGCCAGACCAGTTTCCTTTGTGTTGGCGTTTAAGTTTCTCTATCATTCATAACCACCTCAAGTTAAGTAGTTAAGATATGATAAGAGCCGGATTTACTAGCGATACTGAATCAACATTAACAAAGCTATCACAATTAACCCTGCTGCGATCAATGAGGATTTTATCAATTTGTTATCAGTTAAGCTGGAATCATTATACTCTCGTTTCACTATGCGTGCTTACTCCCCTTTGAAACTGCACAACCGGTGATAAAAAAGTCTCTAGCGAACCTTACGGCCTCATGTATACTAACAAAGTGATAGAGGAACCCTTTATTTTCATGAGTTATCGGCAAAATGTTTACTGCATTAATACAACCATTTTGATGGATTGTTAGAATAGTATTTGGTCTACATAATGCAGTTGGAACGGGAGATATAGCATATTATGCATTAATAATAGAGTTATAACAAATGTCAGAAGAATATTTCAATCAAGACGAATCCGAGAGAGTAGCAGTGATTACAGGTTCCAGCAAGGGAATAGGAAAAGCTATTGCTATTGAATTTGCAAATAAGGGGTACAGAGTAGTCTTGAACGCGAGAGACGAGGGCGAACTCTCTGAAGCAGTAAACGAAGTGAGGAAATCCCTTGAAGGTAACGAAAAACGAGTAACTTACGTAGCAGGAGACATATCTCAGGAAAACGTATGCACATCGCTAATAGATCATACAATCAAAACCTTTGGCAGAATTGATGTGCTTGTCAACAATGCAGGAATTGGAGGGGCCCAAAAACACGTGCAAGAGCTGACTACGGCTGAATGGGATTATGTGATAGATGTAAACCTTAAGGGAGCATTCTTGTGCACCCGTGAAGCGTTGAAGAGGATGACCGATAATACCAACCGTAATAGTACTAGTACGAGAAATGCTTATTCAATTATCAATATCTCGTCAGTTCATGAATCTATTCCTCAACCGCAGTCAGCGCCATATTCTGCTTCAAAAGGGGGTATGGAGATGCTGACAAAGACGGTCGCATTGGAGGTGGCAGGTAGAGGGGTCAGAGTCAACGGGATTGCTCCAGGAGCAATTGCTACAGATATGAACAAAGATATACTTGAGGATGAGCAAAAAAAGAAAGATGAAGAGATGAGGATTCCAATGCACAGGATTGGCGACCCAGAGGAAATAGCTAAAGTAGCACTATTTTTGGCCTCTGATGATGCCAGTTACATGACAGGGACAACTGTATACGTAGATGGTGGCCTTACTCTTTCGTCCTAAACGTTATAGGTCACTAAAAACCTTAACAGATCGGGCATGTCAAAGGAACAGCAATTCTCACCTGCGCCTGCTTTGCGTACAGAGGAGAAAGAACAAAAAGTAACACTGAGAGAGGACGAACAGATTGATGCTATCCAGCAGAAGCCATTTGAAAAGCGGGCAATTGATCCAAAGAAACGTGCCATCCTCAAGAACTTGGTAAAAAAGAATACCCTATGTCATCACTTGCAAATTTATACTCAAGCGAATGTCATCTGTAGAAGGATATCTTACTCTTACGAGGAAGGAAGGATTTCGGAAAAACAGGCCATGGAGCTAATGTTTGAGGCACATGAGCAGATGACTCACAGAAGGTTACCAAAGGATGTTGTAGCAATAGAAATGCACAAGCGTCTAGATAAGCTGGAAAACAATGATAAAACATCTTTTGCTGTAATTATGGCAAATACAAATAGTTCAGTCCACGCAAGAAGCGCAACTAACAGAGCCACTGTCAAAGATGAATCTTCCGACAATGAAAACATTGAGGACAAATATTCAGAGAGTTACTGGGCCGAAATAATATAAAAACCGCCAGACAGGGGCTCTAAATTGGTCTCCACAAGGTGGCCAATCGAAAGGTACCAAACAATACTGATGGATTAAAAGGCCTAAGTTCGAGCAACAACGTAATCCATCTATCAACATTTAGCATTGGATAAAAAAGAATTGGGAGCAGCCTCCCTTTTCGCCTTTGTACACGCTTTTCTTTACCGACGCTGAAATGTATTAGCTGCCCTCTGGCTTCTTAGCTCCTGCTTTTGCTGCTGCCCGCCCCACCAGTATGGTTACAACTATTGCAATTATTGTCACCACAACCGCATAGAAAATCATCGCCAATACGCCACTCTGATCTCCAAAGATTATCCGAAATATTTCCTGTATGGCTGTGTTCCATGCTAAAGCTGCAATCAGGCCAAAAGCAGCTGTTACAAGCGCGGCTACCTTCTCAATAACTTCTTTTTGCATATCGATTTGTTCCTGAATGCTCATGGACTACAAAGACAAAAAGCAATACAGGAGATAGTTAATGGAGTTTTTAACAAAAGGATTGTTTAGAAGAAGCTGTGTGTTCAATTTTTCATACGATTGAGTCGAATCTATACTGGTTTAATTAGAGGCTTGTTTTGAACCTAGCTAATACAACGAAATTAGTATTTGACAGACAACCACATACTTCTGACCACTCGCTAGACAACAGCCAACAATAGATAAAGTTTAGAAAAGCGACCGCATAAGGCACTATTACACAATAAAATGTATGAACGATTTCTGAATTTAGAATATAAGAAACACCAGATGAGGATAAGGTATCTTGAATCCGATAACGATGGCAAACAGCATCTTGCCTTATTTATTCACGGCCTTGGTTCATCCGCTGAAAGATGGCTGGATATTCCCGACGCATTATCATTATATTTTCATACTCTTGCTATAGATCTGCCGGGGTTTGGCGGAAGTGACAAGCCTTTGGATATAGAATACACTATTGAAGCATTCTCGGACATTGTTAGACAGTTTATAGATAGGGTTGCGATCAGCGAACAAGGTCCTGTGAATTATAAATGTAACAAATTAACGCTAATAGGCCATTCGTTGGGAGGTTATATCGCATTAAAGATAGCTGCAACAGATCAGAGTAACCTTTTGGACAAATTGGTTTTAATTGACTCTTCAGGTAATTTACGGGGACCAACCCTCCTGCTAGAGCAATATCTTGATGCTGCCAGGAATCCTTCAAAAGAAAAGGTAAGGAACGTCTTTGAACAAATGGTTGCAAATCCGCTCCTGATAAGCGATGCATTAGTGCAAGGATTTATTGATAGGATAAACAATCCTAATTCTAGGCATGCATTTGAATCCGCACTAAGGCACAGCGCCAATACCCAAATCGGATCAGAAAATCTAAATAAAATTGGCCAAAAAGGTGTTCGCACGTTGATAGTATGGGGTTTACACGACAAAGTTATACCCACTAGCCACTCTGAAATCTTCAAAAATGCAATAAAGGACTCGACTGTAATAGTAATACCTCGCGCAGGTCATGCGCCATTCACAGAGAAGCCAGCATTAGTATGTGAGTATCTGCATAAGTTCCTGGCCGACAAATAGAACAATAATAATGATAACTGGAAGATCAAGTTACCTTTTTTTCGGATGTTGAATTATGATGGACAGTGTAATTCCCGGTTGCCAAGGCAATTATTGTACCTATCTTTCTCGGTTGGCTGATGTATTCTGTTGCATCAATGATGCTACACTAAACGTTTGTGCACAAGTGCTTTGAACTTTTATTCTTTATTTAGTGGATCATTATCATGCATTTATTCCGCAGCGAACCCTCCATTAGCTATGCAATGAATGTATTGATATGGGGAAAAATGACTTCTGTCAGTTTTGAAAGACAATTAGCCGGCTAGGGATTTTCCTCGCAATATTCCTTTATGAATGAGATGACTGACTTAGTATCCGCAAATATTGACTCATGTTCAACCAAACCTTCAAAGTCTGAGATTTTCAGAGGCGTATTGTTTAGAGTAACAATGCATTCAATGCCTGCGTTATTTGCTGCCTTTACTCCAAGTGGAGCATTTTCAACAACAATAACCTCAGACTCGGATAGCCCCATTTTTGTAAGAGCTGTTCGAAATGGATCAGGGCTTGGCTTACCTTCTTCCAGGTCCTCGCCAGATACGACTACGTCAAAAGAGTCTTTACCAAAATACTTTTCAATAATAGAATCTACTTCTTGCTTGGCTGCACCCGACACTAAAGCTCTCTTGCAGGTCATAGAGGAGACCAACTCCTCGGCACCACTAATTTGCTGCGAGGCATTAATTTTCTGAAAAATTTCTTTTTTCCTCTTGTGTATTCTCTTTGCTATGGAGTCTATATCTGAGGACTCACGGTCAGACAGATTTTCCAGATGACCACCGTATCTTTTTTGCCGCAGAAGCTCCTTGACCATGTCTTCCCCCGGCATTCCCTCAAGAAGATAAACATCTCTTTCGGCGATTTCAATATTTACCTCATCTTTTGCTGCTATTTGAATTGCTTTACAGTGAAATGGCATTGCATCCACTAATACTCCGTCCATGTCAAAAATAATGCCTTTTTTTCTTTCCATATCAGATGACTTCATTTGAACTTCTACAATCAGACATATGTTCTATATTGTTGTGTAAATGATAGTCTTTTCAAAATACGAACAGTCGCCGATAAAAAATGGGATGCTATGACTGAATTCCTATTACGGAGCTTGCGAGATGCGGCAGAAAATCTATACTGCAGCTTTCTAGGCTTCTTTGAATTATCATTCTTCCATGTTGCCAGGATATGCGGCACCCTCTGCTCTCATGGCGGTACCACCAGTGCTACCACTAGTTGAATTTGAAACAATCTTTTCAGCAATGGGGCTCTCCCTTAGTGTTTCTGGTGCAACAATATTTCCGACATTTACAGTCCCGATGAATAACATAAAGATGACTATACCAACAAATCCAGCCTTGGCAAATTTTCGTGCGTATGAAATCTTATCCTCTAATGCAAAGAAAGACGAGACTGCGAACAAGCCCACAATGGGAACTGCAGATGAGACGAACACAGATCTATTTGGAAATTCAAAAGGCGAAAATGACGATATTGTCAAGAGTATTAAAATGCCTGAAATTACCGTCGCATCTACCAGGATGATGTCTTTAGAACTGAGGCTAGTAGTAGACGTCCCGGATGAGGCACTGGGCGAAGCAGAGGGCGATGCGCCGGATAATGGAGGTGACATTTGAATCCCGGAGACTCTCCATCTCGTTAATCAATTATAAATTATATCGTGGTATCTATCAATCGGATGGCTTGCCTCGAAAAATCTCTTCTGTACCTGCCTCTCTTTTCTTCGTTGACCAAAATGTGGGAATTTTATTATTCTCCTCATCTGACCTTTGAGTTGCGTTTCTCCAATTTGTAAAATCAGTCACGATCCTAGAATAGTCAAATGCAATTTAGTTACTTTGTATTAATCTATCAAGTTCATCTTCAACGTTAATCTATTGGAGAGCTGCTGCATCGTCGTTTGGAGCTTCGTTGCTTCGGACCGTTCTACTAATAAAAGTAACGGAGATAGTGTGCATTCTAGGATCCCACTATAATTAGTTACCAGAAGTATGAGTATCACGAGGATAGTTAATTATATTCCTTAAATCGAGTAATACTGCAAGGTTGGAGCCAGGAAAATTCAAAGACCTTTTTTCAAATCATTCCAAAGAATATGCACATTCAAGACCCAGTTATCCCAGGCCTCTTTTTGACTTTCTTGTTGAGTTAGTACAGCGAAGAAATCTGGCATGGGATTGTGCAACGGGCACTGGTCAGGCGGCAGTATTACTTTCCGAATACTTTGACCAAGTGATAGCCAGCGATGCAAGCAAAGAGCAAATTAAAAATGCGCAGCCGAGAAATAACATTCGATACGAGGTATTTCCTGCCGAAAAGCCAAATATTAGTGATGATAGTGTCGATCTCATAACTATTGCCCAGGCGCTGCATTGGTTTGATCTACGCAGTTTCTACAAAGAGGCAACAAGAGTTCTGAGAAAGGATCCTAACAGCGTTCGCAAATCCAGAGGCGTATTAGCAGCCTGGGCTTATGGCCTTCATTCAATCTCTGAGGAAATCGACACCATAATACATCTGTTGTATGAAGACATCCTGGGTCCTTACTGGCCAGAAGAAAGAAAAATCGTTGAAGACAGATATCAAGGTATACCTTTTCCCTTTGAAGAGATACATCCCCAACTTTTAAGATAGAACTAAATTGGGACCTATCGGAATTAGTAGGGTACCTTTATACTTGGTCGAGTGTCCAAAAATTTATCCATAAGAATAACTCTGATCCGGTTAAACAGATCTATAACGACCTTTCTACTGCATGGAGAGAGAAGAACGGAGGTGCCAAAAAAAGAGTGGTTTGGCCGATTTACATGAGGGTAGGGCGAGTTTAGGCCGAGCAGAACACAAGTATACTCAAAACTAGGATATCGGCTTGTCTTCAGTGATTTCCTATATTCAAGATCAAATTTCTGCTAACAAAGCCTAGACGACTGCGGTATTGCAGGCTAAAAGGACACAGCGACTACGTGGTAGATTATCGTTCACCTAATTCAGGTTGACATCGGTGTAGTATGAATTAGCATCATAAATTACCAATCTTTACAACCTATTTTGCAATCGCTCCCCTCCAACTCTAAAAGCATTCTTATATTGAGTAGCGCAATTCATATTTGACGTGGGCAATGCGCAAGACGATGAAAGGAATGTTGCGGACAATAAAAATAAGGATAAAGATACTAATAATGTAATTTCCATTTCTAATCACAAAAATACGTTACGATCGTTTATTGAGAAGTCTCCTCTTGGTGTACGGTTTGGAATTATAGTGTTGTTCTATATGGCGAGGGAATCGCTGACTAACGCCAAGAATAGAACAGCAGATAATCAATCCGTACAAGCTATGGATTTATCGTCGTTTTCATTTACCTCAAAGGAGTTCTTTGATGTCTATAGCCAACTAGCCTCTGACATGGGTCTGACAAAATATCTTGTCAGACATATGGCATTTTCTGAATTTATGCTCACTCTGGAGTATATCGCTCTTATACGGGAAGATGAATTAACTGCAAATTATCGCTTCAAAGTCAATTTTGACGATTTGAAATGGCTAGCTTCTATATCATTGCAGCAGATCACGGGCGGCCAAGGACTCTCAGCCTCTGAGGTATTGTTTACTCCAAATCCTCCAAGTAGCCCGTCACTTGGCCTACATCAAGAAAGTAGCGATAATCGACATACTGCAACGACTACAGAGATAACTTCGGACGTGATAAAAGACCTGTCTCTCAACATCTTTTCCCAAGGGGAAAGTGAGCTAAACGCAGAATTGGGGGCTGGACGTGGTGGCTATAACGATTCCGTTCGGCCAAGAAGCAAAGATTATGGATTGAATAGGCCGTATTTTGCTCACCGAGTTCCTCCTACTACATATAGATTTAGGGAGCCCGATGACAAAGAGTGGAAGAGGATCATAGACGAATTTTTCACAGGACAGAAATGTATGATCTGCAACGCGGAGGTTCTGCCCCAACAGTTTGACGTGTGGATTGGGGAACCGCTTCAAGATAACGCTACGCCATCTACGAAAAGAGATCAAAGGATGACCGATGTGCTGACAGATGTTAAAGTTGTGGGAGGTGCAAATAGCCCTGACGAACATGATAAGACAGATTTTGGGGATGCTTATCAGCATCATTTCATTGACTCTAACGAGAATGTCACTGACAGGGAGATTCTGACCTATAATTACGGCATAATTCCAATGGATGGCAGAGACGCGTTTATTGCATTTGCCAAGCCGAAGAAGGCCTGCCCGAACTGTGGAGCAAACCCCGTAGGTTCAGTCTCACTTATGCCAAAATATTAGGTCTTGTTCCATGCTCATAACGTCCCTACTTGTCACGATAGGACTGCATGTCTCGATACACTCGACTCTAAAATATCGTAATCAACGTTAGTTTGTTGATTCATTCTGAAGGTTGCAGAATTAAGTATAGTTATTCTTCTAAACAACCGCTTTAAGAGATACGGAAAAGAGGCGTGTGTTAAGAAAGATGTCCGATGCGACAGATAACCGTGGTAACAGTAAAGACGTTCACGGATCCCCTGATGCTAGCCAGGCCTTTACAAATAGCCGACTACCTTCTCAAAGTTTCCACGTAGAGCAGCTTGAGGATACGGATAGGTACATGACACTGAGCATTGGACCGCAACACCCCGGTGCGGGCCATATGAGGATTATAGTAGTAGTCGACGGTGATATTATAGTCAGTGCAGATCCCGATGTGGGCTATGTTCACAGGGGTGAAGAAAAGATGTCTGAATTTAGGACCTATGTCCAAAACGTACCGCATATCGAGCGACCTGTGATACATGATTCAAGTAACATACTGTACTCCTATTGTCTTGCTGTCGAGGAATTGCTTGGACTGCAAACCCCAGAAAGAGCGATGTATCTGAGGGCCATATTGGCGGAAATAGATCGGATTCAATACACGTTATATTGGCTTGCAATCTTGGGCATATTTATGGGCCACTCGACTATGTTCATGTGGGCTACAGCAGATAGAGAACTCTTCGTTGACTTGGCCGACATGGCAAGCGGCAATAGAATAACTCATTCATATATAGTTCCAGGAGGAGTCCGAAACGATCTGCCGGATGGCTTTGCGGACAAGGCATTGAAGTCTCTAGATTATTTTGAGAGTAAACGTCTCCCAGAATACGACAAGATTTTTTACGACAACCCACTATTTCGTCAAAGAAGCGAAGGGGTAGGGATACTTTCTAGGTCAGATGCAAGCAGCATAGGTGTAACTGGCTCGGTGCTTCGAGCAAGCGGCATCGACTATGATGTGAGAAAGAGAGAGCCATACGACATCTATAATGATATTCAATTCGAAGTACCGATAGCAAAAACAGGTGATTCCTTTGCACGTAGCATCCTTCCTGTCTATGATATCAAACAAAGTATGAATATCATCAGGCAATGCCTCAGTAAGATGCCCAAGTCGGGTCAGATCAGGGCCAAACTTCAGCCAAATCCAAGAGGTGCACCTGCGGAAGCCTATAGGCGGGTTGAATCAGGAAGAGGAGCTCTTGGTCACTATATCGTAAGCGATGGTACACCAAAACCATACAGACACAAGATGAGCGTTCCTTCAGTCAGGAATCTGGCAGCAATGCCGCATCTTCTGAGAGGCGCCAAGCTTGCTGATCTTCCTGTAATATACTGGAGTCTCAATATATGGCCAGTTGAGATTGAAAGATAGATTGCTTCATCTCATCTCGAGGCAGGGTGCGTACCTAAAATACGGACAGAGGTTTAGACAATCGGTCTGAATTTTCATGACTTATCAACATGGTAGTAGCGTAAGTATATGGTTGAAGTAAACTAGGCAATGATCACTGTAAGTCGTGACATAACAATCGTGTAACTTGCGAATAGATAGAATCTATAATAAATACTTAAAGACGATAAAGAGAAGTATCTTGCCATATGGCAGATTCACTTATGAAACAAAAACTTGTCCAGTTCTTCAATGAAGCATTGGCAATGGAGAACGCAGCTGTTGACAGGAATGAAACTCGTATGAGTGAGACACCAATTCCTTTGGTAAAACAGCAATTACAGTATCATTTGGAACAAACTTTTGTGCAACAGGATAGGCTCAGAACCATTATTACAAACCTAGGCGGCAGTCCGACCAGCGCAAAGGCTGCTTTGCCGAAAATGTTACCAATGGATATGGACACTGTATCAAATACGGTTAAAGAAACTGCAAAATCTCTGGTTAGCTCAAAAAGCAAAGATAGAATAGATGCAGAACATGAACTCTTACAGACGAAGCAAGACGCAATCATAGAAAACGCAGAGATCGTGACATACAAGATGCTTATGGAGATATCACAAAAGGTTGGACTATTAGAAGCGCTTCCTCTTCTGCAGCAAAGTCTTTTGGAAGAGACAGCAATGGAAAATTTTATCGTATCAAGTACACCGATGGCGTTGACAATGCTGTGGCCAGAGTTGATGAAAGGATCGGAAGGAGAAAAAGTTAGAGTTATTCCTGATGGCAAGACTGTTACCGTAGCCGCAGACGGCACGTATGTGAAGGTATCACCAGATCAGGTCTATCAGGACAATAGGTACATAAAAGCAACTCAATCTTAGTACAGATAACAATTTCCAAACAAAGAATCCAAAGGAAATAGACAGTGCTGGTTGTGCTGGCTACGGGGTAAGTACTACCTTGTGTACTTCTCCCTTGGCGTCGAATATCTGATAGCCTTTTGCAGATTCGTCAAGTTTCATCCTATGGCTTATGACCTGAGTAGGGTCTATTCTGCCTGTCTCTATCATGTGCAACAATTGATCGCTATATCGCCTTACTGGGCACTGACCCATCTTAATTTGGATATTGCGGTTGAAGAACTGGCCCAATGGAAAATTAACATATTCGGTACTGTATACGCCAGCGATGCTGACTGCTGAGGCCTTTCTTGCTGACTGCAATATCCAGTTTATGACTTGCATTGAATTTAGCGGGACATATGCGGGGTTCGCGCTCTTTTCATGATTGTGGTGACCCACAGCTTCATAGCCTACTGCATCTATGCATTTTGCCCCCTTACCTCTTGTTTCTCGTCTAATCCTCTCTACGGGGTCTTCTTTGTCAAAGTTTACAGGCTCAGCTCCCAGCTTGGCAGTCCTATCAAGTCTGAAAGGCCAATGGTCAATCACAAAAACCCTCGCTGCACCACGCAGCAGCGAACCCATTGCAGCAAAGTATCCTACTGGACCTGCGCCAAATACAGCAACATCATCTCCTAATCCTACTTCAGCCATATCTGCTGCGAAGTAGCCGGTGCACAGAGCATCACT
The DNA here is from genome assembly GCA_036741615.1 of Nitrososphaera sp. GTDB lineage: Archaea > Thermoproteota > Nitrososphaeria > Nitrososphaerales > Nitrososphaeraceae > Nitrososphaera. The sequence goes on along the minus strand of DAINRW010000011.1, from coordinate 8,343 downwards.
AAGGAAAAGCACTTGCTCTTCGCTTAGCTGATCAGGAATCTTGATTGATTCAGCATTTGCAAAGGGCACCCTTACATACTCTGCCTGGCCACCATCATAACCTCCAGTAATTTGACCATACCCAAACATACCGCCAATATCGTTCATTGGATTTGCACGGTCACACTGTGACCATAGGTCATTACGGCAGAACCAGCATTTCCCACAATGTATGTTGAAGGGGATAACCACTCTATCTCCTTCTTTCACTTCAGTAACTTTATCTCCCACCTGCTCGACAATACCCGCGAACTCGTGTCCAAGAGTCTGTCCTGGTTCCATGCTTTTCATTGTGCCATGATACAGGTGGAGGTCTGATCCGCATATTGCAGCCCTCGTCACCTTAAGTACAATGTCCTCTGGATCTTGAATCCTTGGTTTTGGTTTATCATCCACTCTGACATCCATTGGACCATGATAAACTAATGCTTTCATTGGTATATTGGTTGCAACATCCTATAAGGTGGTTGGTGATAAGACACCCACATTTCAGTAGCAGTACAAAATATTTGTATGATGTAGGTGAATACGCCTCAAAGAGGCGCTTCAGAGCCTAGATCTTACAATTTTTTGAACTGGATCACTGGAGAGAACTCTGCTGTTTACCAGGAAAAAACAAATCATTATTTTCTCTTCTTGAAAAGTATGTAAACAAGCAAAAACGGTATTGCTGCCAGTCCAAAGGCGATCCCCCTACCCACGGTAAACGACAAAGCCATCTCCAAAGCCAAGTATAGTGTTACATGTTACACCCGCGGGAATTAGACCAAACATCATAAACCTATGACTTCGATCCTTAAACTTCTCCAAGTCTCTGTATGGATATTGAATGTGATGATAGATTACAGGCGTAACGAAAAGGGAAATCGCAACAACCCCCATTTCTTTTTAGGTTATTAAGATATCGCTGTTGGCACTTACTAATTTATTTAGTCCGTCATACTCCATTTCGAGCACCTCTTAAGAGCGTGCTATATTACTTATTGATTGCGTACAAACCCAACAGATTAACTATAAATTTACTTAGGCTATTTACTCGGCTATTACTATTATCTTACACAATTGAGTCTGTCATCTGGTATAAAGTTGAATTGCTATACCATCAGCGTCGCGAAAGAAAGCACTCTTTGATGCACTTGAGTGTAAATCTCGTGGTGTATGTATCTTGTATTGTGTGAGATGCTCTGCGGTTTTCTCGTATTGTTCCTTATTCGGAAGTTCGATGCTAAAATGATTCAATCCGACGTCTTCCGATGAAGCTCGATGAATATTGGTTCCAAGCCAGATATTTGTTGCAATATGATGGTGATATCTACCAGCCGCAAAAAAATAGGCGCCAGGATAACTTGCAGTGTGGGTTAAGCGAAGGCTGTCGCGATAGAATTTCATGGCCTTTGCAAGATCTCGAACATGGAGGTGGACATGGCCTATAACTGTCTTGGCAGGCATTCCCTTCCATCCAGACGCCGTTGATTCTTTTAACAGACCTTCCGTATCCAGCCTAACTGTAGCCATCCTCACCCGGCTTCCATCCCATTTCCATTGAAGAGACGGCTTGTCACAATAGATTTCTATACCAATGTTGTCGGGGTCTCGTATGTAGATGGACTCAGACACTAGATGGTCAGCCAAGCCTTCAAACGTAAGCTCATCTCCCCTCTGAGTCAGGTATTGAAGCACGTCTGCCAGATATTTTCTGTCTGGAAGCAATATTGCAAAGTGATACAAGCCTGCCCTTCTAATGGCCCTGGATCCCTGAGTATTGTAGCCTGCTACCGCTGTCTCCTTTGCCTGCAAAAGTTCTACAAGATAGTAAGGATATTCATCGGCAGAAAGAAGTACCCGTTCACCGGGTGACCTTTTCACTTCTTTGAAGCCTAATACTTTTCCATAAAAGTCAAGTGATTTATCAATATCTGAAACATTTAGACTCACATAGGCAATTCTTGTACCTGGGTGAATATTGGAATCAGGATGTGCCGAAGTAATGTTATCGGTCATAATATTGATTATGAATACCACCCGTTAATAATTAAATTAGCAGTCACTCCCACTATGCCAGGAAGGTTACCATATCATGTATTGCATCTGAACTAACGTAATTCCGAAACCACTGTCTCAACTGTAGTCTAATGTATCTGCTCAAATCCACTTGATCCTATGAAAATACAAGGCCATGGTAAGTGCTATAGCGGATGAGCCTACTACTATCAAAAAAAAAGTTGTATATCTACCTAGGATTTGCAATGACGGATCTTCAATTGTTGGGATATCAACATTCATTCCATACAGAGAGCTCATTATCGTTACAGGCATCGATAGAGTAAAAACTATTGTAAGTATTGCCAATATCTTGTTAGACCTATCTGTTCCATGCAAATAATCGGTGTCTTTGTATATCTCAATAGTCTCTTTTGATTCTTCAAGTGTGTCTATCACCTTGTCGATGTGATCATTTACATCGTCAAAATATGGCGTTAAATCCTCTTCTGAAAATTTGCGTATATCTTTAGCCGCAATTTCGTTTACAGTTCTTTTCAAAGGGATTGCAATTCTTCTGAGGACTGTTATCTGGCGTCTTATGTATGAAATCTCGCCTGCAGCGTTTGCTTGTTCGTCAAATACTACATCTTCGATATCTTCTATATTGCCGACAATCTTTCTGACGAGATTTAAAAGATCATCGGTTAGTGCATCGATAATACTGTGGAAAAGATAACCTGCTGATCTTCCCATTAGCTCTTTCTTAGCCTTGTCGCTCTGCACACATTGTCGAAATATTTCTGAAATAGGCCTAAGCTCTCCGTCATGAACTGTCACCAAGTAACCCGAGCCAATGAATGAGGCAAGTTGTCTTGATCTAGGTATTCTTTCTTTTTCTAAAGTGGGAAAGTTTAGTATTATAAAGGCGTGATCCTCATATCGGTCTATTTTTGGAATCTGAATTTTCGATAGACAGTCCTCAAGATTAAGCTCATGAAAGGGAAATCTCTCGGAGAGTTTTTTCATTTCGTCTCTATTTGGTTTAACAATGTCTACCCAAAGGAAGCCGTTATTCCATATCTCAGGCATAATATAAGAGCTCCAAGCCTCCTCCACGAATTTAAAGGTGAGAAGACGGGTTTATGCTGTGATGCCTATGAGATATTAGAAGCTACTGAGGAGGCCCTTCTTGTTTTTGTGACAAATACTCCTTAACTACGTTTGGCCGTTTCCACATATCTGTCTGCCAGAAATAATATCAGGATACTGTAAAATAAAATTACACACTAGTATGTGTTTTATCTTGCCAACACTCAAGGCAATAATCACCATCTACTTGGAATATCTCGGCACTGGCCCTGTTGCACAGCTGGCAAATTACCAAAGCAATGTGTTTCCTATTAATTTGATAGTGGTTTGTAACCGTCATATACCATTTCTCTCTTTCCTATACAATCTCCATACATTACTCATAGGAGAAGGGTAGGTGCGCGACTGGCATGGCTCCAGATGCCACTACCGGAGAAAAGTCACCACACAACCCCACCTATGGTGGAGTATTTCACTAGAGATAACATCGAATTCCATTTTACTCTTTGTACAAAAGAGGTATGATTCCTCAGATTTGTTTATGACCTTTCAAAAGGTTTGACGAACCTTATCTCCTGCAAATTTATGAAGTGGGAGACATTTGACACGATTCCTGTCAAATATCGAGATAAATAGGGATAGGTCTTTCAAAATAGCACCCAAGCCAAATTGACTTGCCGATTTTCATTGCTACTAATTTGTTAATGTTCTCAGATTACTACGCAGCATCCCATCTTAGGTTCAACCATGTGAACAGGATAGCCAAATGGATCTCCTCAGTTACTCAAGCCGAACATAACATATTCATGTTATGATTTAGATTAGATCATTTCGAGGCGCTTATTTGCGGTCGGCAGAGGAAACGTCCTGTCTATTGTTGCGATATCCTCATCATCAAGCTTCCAGTTTTTTCCCACTGCACCGCTATTATCCCTGACATGGTCAGGATTAGCTGCTTTTGGAATAGTGAACAGGTTTGAATCGCGTGTAAGAAAATTTAACACCACTTGACGCACCGTACGATTGTGTCTCTTTGCAATTTCGTTTAGTATCTTTCCACCTCTGCTCTGATCGGAAGGAAAATTTCCATGGCCAAATGGAGAATATCCTACTATAGCAATCTCATTCTGAGCACAGTAAGGTAGCAAATCATGTTCAATACCCCGATAGTCAATATGATAGAGCACCTGGTTGCAGGCGATTCTATATTTCTTTAATGCACTCTGTGCTTCTCTTAATTGCTCTACATCGAAATTACTTACTCCGATAAACCTTATCATTCCTTCATCTACCAACTTTTCCATGGCTCGCATTGTTTCTTCGATCGGGTGATGACTGCTCGGCCAGTGAAGGAGGTATAAGTCAATATACTCAGTCTTGAGTCTTTTGAGGCTACGCTCGCATGCTTTTAAGGTCCTATCATAAGATGCATTTGTAGGCAGAACCTTGCTAACCAAAAATACACTTTGACGTCTCCCGTTGAGCGCTTCTGCTACCAATTCCTCAGCCCGGCCGTTCCCGTACATTTCTGCAGTATCGATGTGAGTCATGCCGAGATCGATTCCTAGCTGCATTGCTTCTATTGCTCTTTTGTCTGCATCTTTAGTTCTGCCTTCAATCATCCAAGTACCCATCCCAACAATGGGCACATCTCGGCCTGTCCATCCAAATTTGCGCATGAGCAATTTAATCCTCATCTACTTTATTGTATGGTTATATTAGTGATGAGACTGTTCTAAACCTCGAGTGACAACCAGTGTACTAGAATCGTACAGATGCGATAAGGTTTATACATATTAACTTGAAGACGTTTAGCTTTAAGTCGTTTATCTGTCCACCTCAATAGAAATATTATTTACGACATATACTGGGGATTGAGATCAAATTCGACAGGGGTTCCTTTAACAACCCGATACTTTCCGGCAAAACCTCCAACAGTTTCTAAAGCATACAAAGAGTCACCTTCAGGCTCATAAGTGGAACAAAAGAGTCCCAAATCGCAAGGCTGGAGGTTATGTTCTATATCTACTACAATTTTGTCACTGCTTATCCAGATTATATCAATTGGAAATTTCATATCTTTCATCCAGAATCTGTGCTCGGCTTCGACGTCAAACACAAACAACATGGCTTCATTTTCACTAAGTGTATCTTTCACACTCAGCCCTCTTGTCATTTGTTCTGGGGTTGCTGAGATATCAGCAATAAGGATCTGATCATTTACAGTGATGTTTACCTGCGGATAGCTATTGGTCTCAGCTCTTATACCCTCTTGAATGAGGGTTTGTTGAGGTTGGCTTTCTTTCCCTGCTGGCGTAATCATTATTCCGGGGTATAAATATAACACGACGCCAGTGATAAGCAAAAGAGTGACTCCTACGATAACAAATACAATTAGCGCGGTCATATGTAAAGTCCATACCAACAGGTTTACTAATTACCTATCTCAACCGATAGGCTTTGAAAGCCAGAGGTGCATCAACTGTACATCCTTACCCTGCTTCTGTTGTTGTTGCATAATACGCGCCTCATTGCCTGTTAGCTTAAAATAGGAAGCCAAAACAAGTGCCCAAGGCAGGATATGTTTAGTATCTACCTTTGATTGTAAGCTGACTATGTTATTATTTCTATCATGCTTTAGGCCTCCTAGGCAGCTTATCTTGAGGGCTGAGTCAACTAGCTCCATCATTTCGTTTGCACTCATTCCTGATATTTTTAGACCGTATCTTTCGTCAATGACTTCAACAAGCTCTGATGACATATCTAACCGGCTAGTTGCAAATTCCAACATCTTTGCAGCTAGACCATTCTCTACTACCCTTATCAGATCTACTGCCTTTGTTGCCACATCGGGCTGCAAATCAAGCAGGTATTTCATTTCGCGTGCATTGCTCCATGCCTCCTCAAAATTCTTTGCCTGTAACATGGCAAACGCATCGGCTGAGGCAAAAAATGCAGCCTTTCCATTGCTACTGTCGATTGAAACTACGTAGCTTGAATCAATAATTATTAGGTTCGACAGCACCTCGGCTGTGCGAAGCTCAACACCCTCTGGAAGCTGAAATACATTTTCGTTGCCAATACAGTGTGAGCCGAGTATCATGCGCAGTCGGACCCTCGCAGTCAAAGCTTTAAGAACAGACGATTTGCACTGTGAGACTAGCCTTAACCCCCAGGCGTCAAGGCTTGCAGTGACTGACGATCGAGATTCTGCTATTAAGCTATCTATCTTTTCAAGTGTAGAGTTTGCATCTAGTATAAAATACCTCCGTTCCTCAGATCCCTTTGGGCGCTGACTCTCATCGTTTATCTTTTGCAAAGAGTTTACTATCTTTCTCATGTTCTTTACTCTGCTGTCGTGTAGGTTTACGATCTCGGTAAAAGCCTCGTCAGGTGGAATTGCACTGCATATAAGTGGTTTTTGCTTGGAGATGACGGCAAGCTTCTTTTTCTCTAGTTTCTTTATTGTTTGATAAACCTTGGTTCGTGGTAAGTTGGCATAATAAGCGATTTCGCTTACAGCTAGTGATCCCTTGCCGATCATGGTGAGGTATGCTCTTGATTCATATTTTGACAAACCAAACTCTTCAAGGCTACCTGAAAGATCACTATCAATGTCAGTCATCATATTCTTAGCAAATTAAAAACTAAAGGTAAAGCGGTTGGTCAAATAGATTGCATCAAAGTTCAAAAAAATGCTGAGCTGTTACTGTAGGTGCTTGTTACTGCAGTTACAAAAGGTTACGATACATAGATCGTATTATTACACAATCAGAAGCCTCTTAGTATGAATTCAAAATGGGTAAAATCTGAATCAGTACTTGATAGTAATGAGATAGACGGTAGTAACAATAATAATCATCAAATGTTTTCCCTACCCAAACCTGGAGGGCCGCTGAAGCCAAGGCTTGATGCAGTGAAAAAAAAGATACAAGTTCAGATCGATCGGCTTGAGGAACTCAGGAGCATAAATAGACTAAAAGACACCGAGATTTTCACAAAGTTGACGGATTCCTTAAGGGATAAAAATACACAACATTTGACTCTATTATCATCAGAACTGACGCGGTCAAGACAACTGGCAAGAGTTCTATTGCTATCATGTGTTTCGCTAGAAAAACTAATAGTAAAGATTTCGTCAGCTTCTGATTTTGGCAATCTGGTAATGATCTTAAGTCCTGCTATGGCTGTCATAAAGAATCTTCGATCGTCTATCACTTCATATGTGCCAGAAATGGAGGGTGAGCTCGGGATTATATCTGAGCTGCTGAGCGGTATCCTGGTCGATGCTGGCCAAGTGGGCGGGTTTACTATAAATTTTGAGAAGGCTAATGAACAAGCTGTTCAATTCCTAGGAGAGGTCTCAGAAGCGGTGGATCAGAAGATGGAAGAGGAGTTCCCGAAAGTACCCGAGCTACCAGTAATACCTATTAGGTTTTTTTAGGCCACCTACTCTGCTTATTGCGAATAAGCGCGATAAGCGAGGCAAACCACACTACAATTTTTGTCAGCAAGGTGTTTAGCTATTTTCCATTGTCTCTTGAATCAAGATATTCCTGTTGTTTGTCAATAATGCGAGCAGATTGCCTAGAAGCAAAAAAAGGATCTCTAGTCTTACAACTATCAATTAGCCACACGATGAGTCCCCTACGCTTATAACTTGCCTTCAGGATAGATTTGTAGTCAACAATAATACTGAAAAGGCTGAGCACCGTGCAATTACCCGATCCTCAAACTTGGAGACATAGCCGATAGGGTCATGATTGCTATCTCTTCTATGTGACGTGAAAAAAAGGTTGAGAAGCACCTAAACAACAACAAGCAATTTAGGCTTGCCCGTCTAGAGAGCACGAGTCGCTCTTGCATGGACATACAGGAATCTGAGATGCCGCCATTGAAGCTACAAGAACAGCTATCTAAATCCCCAATCCTCCTTTTGTGGGAGGCAGTGGACGAGATACAATACAATCTCAGTTGATGCACATATCTAGCCTGCTCGCAACCGCCAAAACTCGTGCCGTAAGTCCGAAGGAGCCTGCAAGGATACAAAAGGCAGAGGATGAAGATGCTCCGTGTGATGAGAGCAAGCAGGCACATAGGCAATCAGTTTAGTGCAAATTATTTTGTTGTCTAGGCAATATAGATTTACACATAAGTAATTCAAAGCAGAGAATCCAATCTGGCTTGAACTGTATTTATGAGTCTCGCACCACAAGAATTAGAAAATAGCGC
>DAINRW010000010.1:0-19685 GCA_036741615.1 Nitrososphaera sp. | reverse complement strand
GGCCGCAGTCGCCCGACTTTGCAATTAGGGCATAGTTGAAATTCTTCTTCTCCTGCCATAGGGGACAAGCTTGCAATTAGTGAATTTAACTTTATGTCGATCTAATGTAATGTAATTAATAATGCACAAACAAACACCTGTAACGCTAGCTAACGTTGGGTAGGATCATGTAGGATGTATTAGCTTTAAGCCAGGGTTTTAATTACAAATGCATCATCTACTAAATCTAATAATTGCCTTTTAATTGTACAATCCAACACAGTTTATCTATTGTGATTGATGCAAAAGTTGTGAAAAATTTCGTCTATGGATGGTCATGTATGTGCGCACGTGTGCACACACGCGCCGCGCGTATAAAGAGATTAGATACGCTGCTGTTGACTGAGAAGGCGATAAATTCTTAACACAATTTTATCAGGAATGTCATTTCCTTGATGATTGTAGCGCCATAAAGCACTATATATAGAGAATCACACTTCGGGATTCTATATGCCTGCAAGCAAGATCTTTTACATAGCTATTGCAGCTGGAATAGCATTCATTGCAATTGGCATAGCTTCAAGTGTCTATTCTAATGTTCCCGTAGATGTTCCACTTGATAATACTATAAGGCCTGGAACAGTGGACGTAATCACTCCGGATATGAATGTAGAGAGTACTGCAAGTGTCTCAGTCAGTGGCAATACATTCCATATTGAGATCAAAGATCCTGATGGCCAAGTAATTGAGTCAAGAAGTGGCAATTCGACCTTCAATTACGATCTAACTGCTCAAAAAGCTGGTCAGCATAGAATAACAATCAACAACACAGGCACTTCCGATCTTACAATTACAGGTCATGCGCAGACAAAATCAAGCCCATTTGGCCTGAGCGGCGCGCTTATGCTTGTAGTAACTGGCATAATAACGATAGGCTTGGGTTTGCGCTTCAAGCGTCACTAGTGAAACTCCGCCTTTTTGTAAGACCCGAGTACCTTGATGTAAGAAGTCTTAGGTTTTATTGACATAAGTGCTTCATGCACGGTTTTACTCTGGAGGTGACCTTCAAAATCTACATAAAAGTTGTATTCCCAAGGTGTCTCCTTGGTTGGTCGCGATTCTATCCTAGTCAAATTTATCTTACGTATTGCAAATTCCCCCAAGATGTCAAAGAGTGCTCCAGGGACATGACGGACTGAAAATATAATTGACGTCTTGTGATTGAGGTCGGTATAATGCGAATCGTTTCTTTTACTCTTTTTCTTTTTTGGTGATAGTACAAAGAATCTAGTATAATTGTTCTTTCTATCCTCTATTCCTTCATCGAGTATCTTCATATCATATAATTCAGCTGCTCTCTTGCTCGCTATAGCAGCAGAATCTGTCATCTTATTTTCCTTTATTATTTTAACTGCGCCTGCAGTGTCATAAGTGGGCACAGGTTTGAGCCCCTTATTTTGAAGATATGTTCTGCATTGTGCAAGCGCTTGTGGATGCGAATGCACGTATCTTATCATCTTTGCAGCTTTATTTGCGATAAGACAGTGCCTTACGCGTTGGTAGATCTCGCCTATGACATTCATTTTTGTCTGGAGTAACAAATCATAAATCTCATTGACGCTTCCTTCTATGGAATTTTCTAATGGTACTACGACATATTCTACTTTACCGTTCTCCGCAGCGTCAAATACATCTTGAAATGACTTTAGTGGTAGCAGTTTGACGTCGGGGAAATATTGTAGAGTAGCCATTTCGCTATAAGCTCCTCGTTCGCCCTGGAAGGCAACCTTTGGTGCCATGCTGTTACTGTTGTAACAATTATTATATTATTACTGGTACTATTTCACTCTCTAACTGCCTGCTTTGTGTATCAGGCGGAATGTTTCCTTGCCATAGTCATGCGTGAGTTTACGTTCTTCAAATGCACCACACTCGACGCATTTTATCGTATTTTCATTGGTGCGCACTGTATCTCCGCCGCACATAAAGCACAAAGCATAGAGTACTCCATATTCTTTTTCTGCAAGCGTTAGATGCACTGTCGAGTTGAGCAGGCTGACGACTCTGCCCCTTACAATGTCTCCAGTGTGAAAGGTGGCACGTCTATCGCCGCCCCTTCTGTCTCTATCTCCGCGACTTCCAACTCTTGCTGATGCAATGGCAGAAAACCCCGCTTCAGATCTCTTGTCATTTATGTATAAGACCTTGACAGAGACCATGCTACTGAACAGCATATCAACATACCCTACAATGATATCTCCAACCTTTGGCAGCATAGGTGAGTTCTTTTGATCAACCTTGACAATTCTGCGTTTTAGATCATAAACTTTTGTTCCGACAGCTGCAGATCGCACGGTCCCATCGGAAGCAATATAAGTATTCTTGCCTCCTTCAAATTCCTCGATGGATGCAATGTGCTCACCTGGCAGCATGGGCTTATTGTTATCTTTTATCATGATTGGGTGTCTGAAGCTTGGAGGAAAGTTATAATTCTTTACAAGTCTAAATTTTTAGAATTTTTTGTATGGGATTCATTGCAAAACTTGCATTTGTAATCATGGATCAGGCAAAAGATAACAAAGGTATAAAGAGCGGTATTTCCAAGGTGTTGGTGTGAGCCAGAATAGCCTATCCCTAAAGGTACTTGAAGCGTATACCAGAGACGTGGGTCGGGGAGTAGCAAGAATTGACTATGACTCGATGGATTCGCTGGGCGCATCAACTGGAGATGTTATTGAAATCAGAGGCAAGCGCAGGACGGTTGCCAAATGTCTACCGCTTTATCCTTCTGATGAGGGCAAAGGTATTATCAGGGTGGATGGCCTTGTCAGGAACAATGCTGGCATTGCGATAGGCGATACAGTAATTGTCAAGAAGATAAAAGCAGTCCCAGCTGAGAAAGTAATCGTAGCACCTCTTGAGGCAATACCGCCAATAGATGAGCGCTATCTGGCAGATGCTCTTGAAAGTGTTCCACTAATCAAAGGAGATAATGTGATGGTTCCATACTTTGGTGGAAGACTGACATTTCAAGTAATTGGTGTCACACCTGCTGCAGATGCCGTTTTAGTTACACAAAAGACAATATTCCATATTGCAGAAAAGGGAGAGACTCTCAGAGGAGTCCCACAGGTAACATATGAGGATATTGGTGGCTTAAAGGAAGAGATCCAAAAAGTTCGAGAGATGATAGAGCTTCCTCTCAGGCACCCAGAGATATTCGAGAAACTGGGTATAGAAGCGCCAAAAGGTGTGTTGTTATATGGTCCTCCAGGCACAGGCAAGACGCTTCTAGCTAAGGCTGTTGCAAACGAAAGCAATGCTCACTTTATTAGCATATCAGGGCCTGAAATCATGAGCAAATTCTACGGAGAATCAGAAGCTAGGTTGAGGGAAATATTCAAAGAGGCAAAGGAAAAGGCACCATCAATTATATTCATAGATGAAATCGATTCTATTGCCCCAAAACGTGAAGAGGTTACAGGCGAAGTAGAAAGAAGAGTAGTGTCTCAGCTGTTGTCGTTGATGGATGGCCTTGAAGCAAGGGGAAAAGTTATTGTTATTGCAGCCACAAACAGACCAAACGCAATCGATCCTGCTCTGAGAAGACCAGGCAGATTTGATAGAGAAATTGAGATTAAAGTTCCAGATAAGCGCGGAAGGTTGGAGATACTGCAGATACATACGCGCAACATGCCACTTGACACTGACGTGGATCAAGATAGGATCGCAGGAGTGACACACGGATTTGTTGGTGCAGACTTGGAATATCTCTGCAAAGAGGCGGCAATGAAGTGTTTAAGAAGGGTATTACCCGAGCTCAATCTTGAAGACGAAAAACTATCACCAGAAGTGCTTAACAAGCTGATAGTGACAATGAATGATTTTGAAAATGCAATCAAGGAAGTGATGCCATCTGCCATGAGAGAAGTATACCTTGAATCGCCAGACATTCCGTGGTCTGCAATTGGAGGTTTAGAAGAGGTGAAGCGTGAGCTTCAGGAGGCAGTCGAGTGGCCGCTGAGATATCCTGATCTATATGCGAAGCTTGGACACACCATGCCAAAGGGTGTCTTGATGCATGGACCATCTGGAACTGGCAAGACACTGCTTGCAAAGGCTGTCGCAACAGAATCTGAAGCTAACTTCATCAGCGTAAGAGGACCTGAGCTGCTGAGTAAGTGGGTTGGTGAATCAGAGCGCGGTATCCGAGAAATATTTCGAAGAGCAAGGCAGGCAGCTCCATGCGTAGTGTTCTTTGATGAAATCGACTCGATTGCTCCTACAAGAGGTATGGGAGGCGACAGTATGGTAACAGAGCGAGTTGTGTCCCAGCTCCTGACAGAGCTCGACGGCATACAGGCGCTTTCGGGCGTAGTGGTAATCGCAGCAACCAATAGAGCGGATATGATTGACCCCGCGCTATTGCGTCCAGGCAGATTTGACAAGATAGTGTTCGTCCCAATGCCAGACAAATTAGCAAGACAGAAAATATTGGAGATACATGGAAAGGGCAAACCAGTTGGGCCGGATGTGGACTTTGCTAAGATCTCTGAGATGACAGAAGGTTTTAGTGGAGCAGACACAAGCGCAGTAGCAAATACAGCTGTCTCACTTGTGTTACACGAATACCTTGCAAAGTATCCGACGCCAGAAGAAGCAGCCAAACACGCCTCAGAAGCACATGTAATGTTACGCCATTTCGAAGAAGCCGTAAGGAAGATTAAAACACAGAGAGAAGGAAAACCAACAGAAAAGGCAGTCCCGTACTATCGTTAAGCCAACTGACTTCTCTTTTTCTCATTTCTCTTTTTTGTTGTTCTTTTCTGGAAATTCTTTTTTCTAATGTATATACACAGAGAGAACCTTTTTGCTAGGGGGCAAATGTTTTTAAGTTATTGGTTTTATGATACACCTAACTAAAAGAAATTGGTTGAAAATTCCCAAATCCAACTTGTAGAAAAACCAACCGCAGTTAATCTAAATCGCTTCGTTAAACCCGTTGACATACACAAACTAGTTGCACAGTACGGCACACCACTTTATCTCATTGACGAGGATACGCTTCATGCAAAGGCAAAAGAGCTGCACAAGGCGTATTCAAAATTCAAGGGCCAAGTCAAAGTAGCATACTCGATCAAAGCCAACTTTACACCTGCTGTGATCAAAGCGTTCATGAAGGATGGTATAGCATTTGATCTTACATCGCTTGGCGAGCTCTACTTCATCAAGCAGTGCAAAGTAGATCCGGAGAATGTAATCTATACAAGTGTCACAGAGGAGCTAGAAGAGTACATCGAGGTCCTTCAAAGTGGCGTTAGAAGAATTGTCGTCAGTTCTTTTAATGGAATGACAAACTTAGCCAAGGCTGTAAGCAAAGTAGGTAGAGGAGTGATACCTCTGACAATGATACGTGTGAATCCAGAAGTCGGCGTCAAGGCTGAAGTTCGCGCTTCATATAGAAACAGCAAGTTTGGAGTGCCACTCAACGGTGGAACCATAGACAGCGCAGCTAAGATGGTCAAGCATTTGATGAGAAGCGACCTTTTAAAGTTTGAAGGCTTTCATTTTCATCTAGGATCTCAGATCACAGATTTTTCATGTTATACTCATGCGCTAGATAAAATGGATGCATTCATGACCAAGATGAAGAGGGAAAACCCTGCCTTCCAAGTCAATACATTTGACATTGGTGGTGGAACACCAATATTCTACAATGACCCTGTGCCAACGCCAGCGCAGATGGCTGAAAACCACATCAGCAAGCTGAATCATCTAGCAGAGACCCATGGTACATTTACTCTCATGATAGAAAGCGGCCGCTTCTTAGTCGCAGAATCGTCAATACTTGTTTCAAGGATAGTGAATACCAAAGAGTATAATGAGCACAAGATAGTGATTGTGGACGCAGGTTACCATATACTACTTGATGCTGCGCTACTAAAGCAAGAATATCCTCAAGAAGTAGTGCCAGTATTACCACACAGCGTAGGTAAGACGACAACTACACTTGCTACGGTAAAGAATACTCATCTCGCAGGAAGGCTTTGCGATACATATGATGTCTTCCCGCTGTCTAAAGTGTCAAACCTGAGCGAGTCGGAGATTGGACGGTATGTATCGTTCTACAACGTAGGTGCATACTCTGTTGTATTCAATATGCCATTCCACTGTCAAACTAAGCCTCCTATAGTGATGAAAGATAGCGATGGCAAGTTCAGGCTGGTAAGGAAAGGAACCACTTACGAACAGTTGTTCCGCGAAGAAGGCGGAGAGCTAGAGTAATAGACATCATCATCCCACCGCTGCAAATGTTTTCGCTAGCGGGAACAATTTTTTAGATCAACAATTGGAAGGAGTAAAAGTGAACGATACTGAGGAAAAAACTCGCGCACATGTATTCATCAAAGGCAAGGTGCAGGGAGTTTACTTCAGACAGAATACAAAACAAGTAGCGACTGAACATAGAGTCACTGGCTGGGTATGCAATTTGTCGGATGGTCGTGTAGAAGCAGTATTTGAAGGCGACAAGACAGATGTCAACGATGTAATAGAGTGGTGCCATGTAGGCCCCACAAACTCAAGAGTAGATGATGTGGATGTAAGATTTGAGAAGTATAGTGGCGAATTTGCCAGTTTTACTATCAACAACAATTAATTACTGAATTTTATGGTACGCCTCAGCTATCTGTTCCTTTGCACTAGCTGCGTCCTCTATGGTCATGACCCTAAGAGATGAAGGTGGTATACCTCTGCCATACCTTACCGACAGCTTCAAAGACTCTCCGTCAGTTGGCTCTATGTCAAGGAATATTCTGAAGTTGAGAGTCTTGGAATACACTATTCTGTGGGGCCTTACCTCCTCTATTACATTGCTACCAAGTGATATTACAAATTTTCGCAAGTCCACCATTATTGGTTTAATTGGTTCTTTCATCCTTTCTAAGTGGTTTTCAAATGTGATGCTACTTGGCCTAGTGCTAAACATAATATGATGATTGAATGTGGTATCTTCTTTATATTGTTATTATTATCATATCCTGATCTTGATTCCTTTTCTGTTTAGATATTTCTTTACCTTGTCAACTGTTGACTTTTCGTAGTGGAATATCGATGCGGCCAATGCGGCGTCAACATCTGTCTTTTCAAACACCTCGAGCATGTGGCGTGCCTTTCCGCAGCCGCCAGAGGCAATTACAGGAACCGGCACTGATTTGCATATAGATTTTGTCAGCTCTATATCATAGCCATTCTCAGTGCCGTCAGCATCGATGCTTGTCAACAATATTTCCCCCGCCCCGCGCTGCTCGACTTCCTTGGCCCACTTGATGGCATCAAGTCCTGTTCCTTCTTTGCCACCATAGATTCTGACCTCAAACCAAAATTTCCTCCCGCCCTTATCTGTGAATATTGTTTTGTCTTTTTCGATATTGTAATTTCTCTTTGCATCTATTGCTATTACAATGCATTGCTTGCCAAAGATCGACATTAGTTCGGTAATCAATTCGGGGCTCTTGACTGCCGCAGTGTTGATTGAGACTTTGTCTGCTCCCGAAAGCAGGATGTCGCGTGCGTCCTCAAGCTTTTTGATGCCGCCGCCAACTGTGAATGGTATGTCGATAACTCCTGCCACCTTTCTCACGATATTTGCCATTGTGTCCCTTCCCTGCTGCGAAGCTGTGATGTCAAGGAAGACTAGTTCGTCAGCTCCTTGTTCGCGATATTTTTTGCCAAGCTCTACTGGATCACCTGCGTCCTTGACCTCTGCAAAATGTACTCCCTTGACAACCCTGCCGTTATCGACGTCAAGACAAGGGATTATTCTTTTTGCGAGGGTCATTATGACACTGCCTTTACCTTTTCGATGCTGACTTTGCCTTCGTACATAGCTTTTCCGATTATGACAGAGCTACAGCCTGCACTTCTGATCTTTATTATATCTTCTATGCTTGAGATCCCTCCGCTTGCAATTATTCTTGCAGATACAGAAGCATCTGCTAAGGTTTTGATATCAGGACCTTGCAATGTCCCGTCGCGATCAATACTCGTCAGCAAAAACTCATCAACACCTATTGCGATAAACTGTGATATTGCATCTGAAACCCTCATTCCAGTAGACTCCTTCCAGCCTTTCACCATAACCGTGCCATCCATCTGATCGACTGAAATTACTATTTTGCCCGGGTTCTTCTTGACAAGCTTTCTTATGACCTCTGGTTCTTTATAGGCCATAGTGCCAATCACTAACCTTGTTGCTATTGACAGCATGTCTTCAGCTTTTTCTACTGATCTAATGCCGCCTGCAATCTGCAAGGGGACCCTGACTGCTTCAGAGATTCTTGCGATTAGCTCAGAATTATTACCAGTGGAGAACGCTGCATCGAGATCAACTACATGCAGCATGTCTGCGCCGACAAGTTGCCACTTTTTTGCAATTTCAACAGGATCATTACTGTATTCAACCTTGTTAGCAGGATTACCCTTGACGAGCCTGACTACGCTCCCTCCCATGATGTCAACTGCAGCTATGACCTTCATTTCGCTTCATTTTTGCACAGTTCGATAAAGTTCTTAATCATAAGCGCACCAACATCGCCCGACTTTTCTGGATGAAATTGGACACCGATCAGATTATTCCTTTCAATCATTGCAGGGATGCTTACACCATAATCGGAAGTTGCCACTACTAATTTATGATCTTTTGGTACAGTTTTGTAAGAATGCACAAAATATACCCAAGACTTATCCTTAACCCCCTTTAGCAGCTTGCTCTGGGTCTTTATTTTGAGGTTGTTCCATCCCATGTGGGGAACCTTGACCTTTCCTTTTGGGAGCATTACTACTTCGCCACTTAATATCTTCAACCCTTCCAGTTTTCCTTCCTCGCTCTTGTTAAAGAGTATCTCCATACCTAGGCAGATTCCCAACAATGGCATGCAATTGTCAATGGCTTTATCAAGATATCCCGCACTACTCTCTATCGATTTGATTGCAGGATCAAAATTGCCGACACCGGGAAGTATTAGGCCATCAAATTTTGACAGTTCTTTTAGGTTATAAATTATATCAACACTTTCTGCGCCGTTTCGCTCAAGCGAAGACTTGAGGCTGAAGAGGTTGCCTGCACCATAGTCAAAAATCGCTATTTTTGTCATTGCATGGCCCCCTTGGCGCTTGGCACACCTTTCCTTTTACTATCGACGTTACTGGCCATCCTAAGTGCCACTGCAAACGCCTTGAGTGCTGCTTCAACCTTGTGATGATCATTTTCACCATAGTTAACTACCATATGAGTGCAAGCATTTAGGTTCTGCACCAATGATCTTGCAAAGTGTTCGAGATCTTCTCTGGGTATTCCTTCAATGCTATCTCGTGTGAGTTTCAGCTGCACATTATAGAATTGTCGCTTAACCAAGTCAATCGACACATATGCCAATGCTTCATCCATCGGTATGAGTGCATAGCCAAATCGCGTGATCTTTGTTCTATCACCTAACGCTTTGTCTATGCTCTGAGCCAATGCAATAGCAACATCTTCTGCTAAGTGGTGCACTATTTCATCCTTTGACTCGCCATTAAGTGTGATGTCGATCATGGAATGTTTACCAATTGACGTGATCAGGTGATCGATGAAGGAAAGACGCGTCTTGACGTGGGTCTTACCTGTGCCATCAAGATTAACGCTAACATTTACCGCCGTCTCCTTTGTGACCCTTTCAATTCTCGCCTTTCTTTCGGCAGGAGCCAAGTGTGTCTTAAACTACCCGTGTGTACTTTATTTATTATGTTCGGTAGTTGATTGACGCTCCTTATAATCACCTCAATACCCTCTTGCTTGAACTTGTCTATTGATTTGTCTGGTTCAGAGCTGTTGCCATAGACACCCACAAATGCAATTTCTGCGCCTGTCTCTTTCTCTGCGCGTCTTGCCATGAATAGATCTTCTGCAGAGTCGCCCACATAGACTGCAGTTTTTGCATCCATTACTTTCATCGCATGTTTGATTGCATAAGGATTTGGTTTGGCATACTCTCTCCTTTTATCCTCTAAAAAAATACAAGCATCATAATTGAAATATTTTATAATAGATTGGAGCGAATATTCTGCAGCTAGCCTACTTCTGCCAGAGACTAATGCAAGATTGCCGTCGAACATTTTGTTAAGCTTATTCATAGTTTTGGTACTTACCTCGACCTTGTCGTTTTTTATCAGGGGCCTGCCCGCAGTACAATATTTGGGCTCCAAATTATCCTGCTTTCTGAACAGATCAGGTCCATAAAATATTTCATCAAATACTTGTGCAAGCATGCTTTCTTTGACTGGGGCAGGGTAGGATAGTATTTTTTTCCATCTGTCAATGTTATAAACAGCCAGGAACTTTTCTACTGAGACATAGCCACTCTCGTCACAGTTCTCTGCTACCTTGGCAAGAAATTTCCTACCCTCTGCGATATTCTTTGGAGGGTTAGAAAGTGTTGCAAGTATTATAGCATAACTGGTGTCTATATCGTTGTTAAAGCCACCGCTTTGCCTAAACTTTAAAATAATCTGATCTGTGACTAACGCTCGAAATGAATTACCAGTGATAAATTTGAGCACATATTCCACAGTTTCTTTGATGGCAGCATTGTAGGACTTACGAATGTCAACTAGCACACCATCTATGTCAAAGAGTATACAATCATACATCAAATTATCTGTTCTATGCATTTAAGATACTTATCATTCATGTCCCTAGTACCTATTGTGATCCTCATACAACCTTTGTGATTAGCAATATCACCCAACAGCTTTACTACGATTCCATTACTGTTGAGAATTTTTGAAATTGCGCTGTAGTTCTTACCCACCTCGATGAAGATGAAATTAGCATCTGATCTGAAAATCTTAATACCATCAATTTTTGCCAATCTGGCAAACACTCTCTCTCTTTCACTCCTCACATATTTGATAGTCTGCTTGACCTGATCAACATCTGCAAGAACACCCAATGCAATTGCAAGCGAAAGTGTGCTTATGGGGTAGGGAGACTGAATTATAGATCTAAATATCTTCACAAATTTTCTATTTGACAATATGTAACCAACTCTTGCGCCTGCAAGACCAAATGCCTTTGATAGCGTACGAACTACTATTACATTATTGCGTTTTATTGCCTCGTCTGACAACGAGTAATCTGCAAAATCTACGTACGCTTCATCGATCAATACAAGTCTATCCTCAAGCGAATCTATGACTTCGATCATCTCTTGTCTATCAAGTTGATTGCCCGTAGGATTATTTGGCGAACAGATGTAAATAAGATCTGATCTCTTTGCAGCCTTTACAAATGCCTTTTTGTCAAGAGTAAAGTCGGAGTTTAGAGGAACCTGGTATACCTTTATACCATGAAGCTCACACCGATTAATAAAATATGAAAATGTGGGAGAAAACACGGTAGCACGTCTACTTCCAAGAGTTGATAACAACAGTTCAATTATCTGGTCAGAGCCGCTTCCAACAGCCACACAGTCTCCACTTACGCCAGCATACGTGGCAAGCTGAGCATAGAGCTCATCCACCTGGTCAAGGGGATATTCTCTGAGATCTACTTGTTTTGCAGCTTCAGCTGCTACACCTGTGATAAAATCCCTATCGAGCGCGAAATTTTCATTTGAGTCTAGCTTAATTGCGCTTTCTACTTTTTCAGGTTTTGTATAGTGGCCAAGCCAAGCAATACGCTTGATGTTGTTATTGAGCCCGCTATTCTTTTTTTTCATTCATCCTCGCCTTCACTGCTTCATAGTGATTCAAGAGCCCCTCTGCAGATGTAATTTCCCTAATGGATCTATCCACCTTCGCCAATCCTGACTTGTTTACTTTAACCTTGTTTACAATCTTGACAAAGTCAAGCACTGATAGTGATGCGCGGGACTTGCCAAATCCAAGGGTAGGAAGCACGTGATTTGAACCTAGGCTGTAGTCGCTTGCAGACGATGGCGCATACTGTCCAATTAGCACAAGTCCTGCTGAATCAATCTTCCTGGAAACAGCATCAGCATGTTTACACATTATTTCTAAATGCTCTGGTGCAAACTCATTTACAAATCTAATACAATCGCTTTCATTCCTACAAATGACTATAAAGCCATTATTTTCTAGGCTCTCTTTTACAATATCTGACCGTGTAATTCTTCTAATTATAGAATCTACCTGCTTCTGCACTTCTGATGCTAGCTTGTCCGAGGTAGTCACAAGGCCGCAGACAGTATCTGTACTGTGCTCAGCTTGCGAGATCAGGTCTACGGCAATAAGATATGGGTCTGCAGTTGCATCGGCATATATCAGTAGCTCCGTTGGGCCGGCAACCATGTCTGTTGACACCGTGGCAGAAGCAACCAGCTTTGCAGCAGTAACAAACATTCCGCCAGGGCCAACTATCTTGCTGACGGGCCTAATTGATTGTGTACCATAAGTAAGTGCAGCTATTCCCTGAGCACCGCCTATCTTGTAGAATTCGTCGACTCTGCAAATATCTGCAGCTACCAATGTTAGTGGATCAATGGTGCCGTCCTTCCTTGGAGGAGATAGCGCTACAATCCTTTTCACGCCAGCGACCTTGGCAGGTACCACGCACATGACGACGGTGCTTGGATATCGGGCCTTACCCCCTGGAATATAGCATCCAACGCTTGTAACTGGCTTGACCATGCGATCTATTCTAATACCATCAGATGATGACACTATCATTCCGTTTAGCCGCTTAAGGATTAACACCTCGCTTTTGACAAGCCTCTGTTTCATCAATTTGACTGCCATTATCTGATCCTTTGTGACTTGCGCATATGCTTGCCTCATCTCTTGTTCGCTAACTCGAAGTGAATCAAGCCTTGCGCCGTCAAACTTTGACGTGTAATTGAAAACTGAAGAGTCGCCATGCTCTGCGACATCTCTCATTATTGCCTTTGTGTCTTCAATGAAGGAGTCCTGGATCGCAGTTGCCTTACGAAGCTGTGCAGCTTCATTAGCTGGGTCAGTGACGTAAATTATATTCATCAGGAATATCCGTCCAAGTTTATTTCGTCAAGTGCCAGTATTTGCCTTGGCTCCAATACCACCAGGCCCTGTGCCAGCTTTCTCAACTTTGGCACTATCATGATAAATTCATTCTTGTCAATTACGGTGTTGACACCGTACCAGCCCTCCTCGGAAAGTGGGCTGACCGTGGGTCTTTTAAGGGCAGGCAATTCCTTTAATAGTCTTTCCAACTTTTCCTTTTTGACATTGACAAATATGTGGAGCTTTTTCCGTCCCTCTACGACGCCTCGGAGGAGCGCGATCATGTCGGCTATTTTTTCTCGTTTGGCCGGATCTTTGAGAGATTTTCTATTTGCCATCAACACTGCAGTAGATTCGGCTACCGTATCTATTATTTTGAGTTTATTCTGAGCAAGTGTAGTACCAGTCTCCGTGATATCGAAAATTGCATCTACATCCTCTGGTGGCTTGGCCTCTGTAGCGCCGAATGAGAGAAAAATCTCGACCTTTTTATTTTCACCTAGCCTCATCCAGGGGGTAATTATCATAGGATCAGCTTTGCCATAGTACTTCTTGTATATTGCATTTGCCTTGATATGAGCAGAAGTCGTGGTGAGGTACTCTGAAGATATTCTTAACGTCTTATTATTCTCGGCAAAGTCGGCTATTAAGTCGCTTAGGTTATTGAATGGAAAGCTGGTTGGGGCTGCGATTACCTGTTTGACGCGGCCAATCTCAAGATCTAGTAGCACTTCAACATCTGCCTTTGCCTCCAGTATCCAATCCCTGCCAGTAATACCCACATCATAAAAGCCCTCCTGAACATAAGTGGGAATCTCCTGCGGCCTCAGGATTTTGACATCAATTGCAGGATCACCCAATTTGACTCGGTATGTGCGCCCGCGGCCGCTCACATGCTGCCATGCCTGCTCTAATAGATTGAATGTAACCTCCTCAATGCTTCCTTTTGGAATCGCAAATTTTACAGTAGGCATTATATGATGGACAGTTTGAGAAAGATGCTTTTACTGGATATATATCTACTTCCTGAATTTCCTTGCATGTAACCTCATATGGCCAGCTTGAATGCCCTCTGATGACAGTGCTCTTATCGCAGCCAGATTCTGTGCAAGACCGACAGCAGCCATCACTGTTGCTAGCTCCTTTGCACTTTTGACGCCCAAGATTTGAAGTGCAAACTTGGCAGTAGGATGAGCATTGACTACTCCTCCAATAACACCTACTGCCAAGGGTAACTCGATTGCACCCACCAAGTCTCCTTCTTTTGTTCTGCTCCAGCTAGTAAGCGACCGATATGTTCCATCCCTTGCAGCGTATGCATGCGTGCCAGCCTCAATCGCGCGAAAGTCCTGTCCGGTGGCAAGCGCAACCGCATCAATACCATTCATGATGCCCTTGTTATGGGTAACTGCACGATACGTATCAGAATAAGCAAGTGCATAAGCATAGAGTATTCGCTTAACAACTTGGTTGCCGCCAAGCTCATCTTTGTCAAAGGTTGCCTTGCATCTTACCATTCTTTTAGTGCTATAATTTGATAAGATCTTTAACACAACTTCTCCGCCCGTAATTTCGGCTACATACGGTGCTACTGCTTCGCACATGGTGTTTATCGCATTTGCGCCCATTGCGTCCTTGGTGTCAATAACCAGCTCTACCAACAACATGTTGCCCATATTGTTTGGACTTTCGTCGCGTAGCTGTCGCACTTGCAAGTCGATTGCAACCACAGATCTACTTTTTGAATTCGCTATAGCAAGTAGCTGACTTTTGTTTCTCAATATTTTAGTTGTGGCATACTTTACGCTGCCAAGTCTTACAACTTGCACCTGACCTATCATAAGAGAATCATCTGCCTCAGCTATAAACCCCTCCTTGACCTTGGCTATTTTTGCAGCCTTGCTAACAGCTGCAATAACTGAGGGCTCTTCTATGGCCATTGGGATCACAAATTCCCTGCCGTTTATGACAAAATTGGTGGCAATACCCATTGGGATAGACATAATGCCGATAGCATTTTCTATCATCTTGTTTGAATCTTCAAAGGATAGTGGTTGGAGCATTGCTTCAATGTCGCCAGATATTTGAGTTGCCTTTCTTATGTAGTCGAGCCGCTCTTCTCTGCTCATCTCATAAACTTTTTTCTCTACTGCCATTACGGTCATGCTATTGCGGACTGATGATCCTTAAAATCTTGTCATCATTTTGCGAAGGTACTGCTCTTCCATCTCTATTACTTGTAGCAACATAAAGCGAGCCATCAGCAGCTTCAACAATATCACGTATTCTTCCAAAGCCCGTCAGGATATTGCTTTCTACATCCGACTCTAAATCGACTAGACGAATATGTTGAGCCTTCAGAGTGGCAAGCAATATGTCATTTTGGTAGCCTAATCTATCTAAAGCAGCAAATGTCATTCCTGCAGGAGCTACTGCGGGGTTGAAGCATAAGATAGGCTTTTCAAACTTTTCTGCACTGCAATCTTCAATGGGCCAGCCGTAGTTACTTCCCGGTTTAATGAGATTGATCTCGTCATTGCCTTCAGGCCCATGTTCACTTGCGTATAGGTCCTCTGACAGAGGATGCCATGCCAACCCCTGAATATTGCGGTGTCCGTAAGAATATACAGGAGAGCCTTCAAAAGGGTTATCTTCAGGGATGCTGCCGTCAGAATTGAGTCTCAGAATCTTGCCAGCAAGCGATCCTGCATCTTGGGCAAGCTCGGGTTGCTGTGCATCACCGGTGGCAATGTACAGCTTGCCATCGGGTCCAAACTTGATTCTGCCGCCGTCATTTCTCTCAGCAGCCGGAATGTTGTCGATGATGACTTTTGACTCCACTATCTTGTTATCATTTTCTGTAAGCATTAGGACTTTGTTCAAAACAGCTGAATTGTTAGAATAAGTGTGATAGACATAAAGCAGATGGTTCTCAGTAAAGTTGGGATGAAGTACCAATCCTAATAGCCCTGATTCACCATTCTGCATAACATTGATGTAGGCTACAGGATCTGAAAGAAGACTGCCATTCTTGTCTACGACCATTACACTGCCCGTCCTTTCTGTGAAAAAGAGTCTGCCGTCCTCCGCGATGTCAATTGCCCAAGGCACATCAAGGTTCTGGGCAAGCACCTGAACACCAGAGCGAGTATTGTTGTTGTTGTTGTTGTTGCCACCGCTCTGTCCTGGCTCAGGTATGGGAAGTGTAGTCTGCGAAGGTGTGAAAAAAGCAGTCGCGACTGCAGCCAACGTTACAGCGGCTATTGCCACAATTACCAGTCGCCGCTCTTTATTCATTGTTCTAGTTAAAAATGAGAAGAAGCATTATAACTATGCTGCTTACAGATGTGTAAGTTTAAAATAACAAGCGTCGAGATGTTCTATTGAATGAAAGTATCAGAAATAATGGTGACAGACGTCGTTACTCTTACCTCTGAGGACACAATTGCAAAAGCATTACACCTTATGGCAGATAAATCAGTTAATCAGATAGCCGTTGTAGATGAAAGCGGCAAATATCTCGGTATGATATCTGCTAAGCAGTTCATAAGTTCTACTGCACAACCTTCTTCAAAATTGAGAGGTTACATCATCAAGACATCGGCATTGAGTAGAGACGACGACATTGAAAAAGCTGCCCAGCTTATAATTGGGGGTGGGAATCGCGCCATGCCAGTGGTAGAAGATGGCGGCGGGCTTGTAGGTATTGTCAGTGAAACAGATCTTGTGTCGACTGCAGACTTTGGACATGCTATTGTAGATGAAGTCATGTCTGGCGCAATAGTAATAGAAGAGAATACCTCACTTGCTGATGCGATCTCTAAAATGAGAAGGTACAATATTTCACGGTTGCCAGTAATAAATACAAAAGGAATCCTTCATGGGACACTGAATATGCTTGACATAGCTAAGATAATTGCGACTCCACGTGAACGCACAAGCAAGTCTGCCGCAATCTCTGGTGGAACTGCGGGCATCAAAGATGTCAAGGTAAAAGATATCGCAAGAAGAGCCATTTCAGTAGAACGGGGCACGAAGCTCAATGTCATAGTCGACAACTTTAGACGCAATGAAGAGGCGATTGTCGTGGGAGATGGAAGGCCGATGGGGATAGTCACGCCAAAGGATGCGCTTGAGCTTGTCTTACCCAAGAAGAACAATGAGCCTATCATCCACATGGCACATCTCGAAGATGGACAAGACCGGATCGAAATTCAAGAGCAGCTTACACGCTTTTTACAGAAGATTCAAGGCAAGCTTGGCGATGTAAGATCTATCGTAGTGTATGCAGACAAACACAAGACGCGCAAGTATTCACTTCGGACCCGGCTTATCACGTCAAATGGTGTGATAGATGCAAAGGCCGTAGGCTATGATCCAATCAGTGCGTCAAAGGAGCTCATAGCACGTCTTGACCGCAGGATTAAGTCGGAGCATAGTCAGAGAGTACAGAATCGACAGCGTCGCGAATCCGTAAGAAAAACAGAATAGTGATAACAACAATAATAATAAAATAATGGCGCGGATGAGGAGATTTGAACTCCTGATCGCCCGAGGGCGAATCGGCTTACCGGCGCTTGTCGTCTCAAGGCCGACGCATTATTATGTTCTATAGAAAGAAGACCACTCTGCCACATCCGCGCTACCATTTTCTTTTAAGTTCCTACTATTATATGTTAATTATATGATAGGGTTGTTCCTTCTACGCTGTATATACTCATTCATATACATTAGATAATTCTTGGAATACTTGTGATTCGTATTTAGGAAAGGAACTCTCATAATCCAATATATTTTTTGAATTTTTGCCGCTCTTCATGATTATTCTATAAACTCAAATAGTCGAATATTGTATGTTATCTTTGATACACAACTCAAGTCAAGGTCCATCATATACCGCTTAGTTTGTCCTTATCTGATTAGAACAGACAAAAAAGAGATCTTTACCTGCGGATACAAGGATACTTTGCAACCTATCATTATGAAATCAAAGAAGGGAAGCCTAGAGAATGTGGTGATAGTTATAGCCTTCTTCTTTTTTTATGATGAAAAAAGTATTAAATGAATATCTATAATAGAAATGTATTTCATTAATCTGCGACCGATTTTTATACCTGAAACACACAGAAAGTATCTGTGCAAGAAATGAAAGGCGGACAAAAACTGAAGTCAATTTCTGTGCTTGTACCATTTGAGAGAGTCCAGGCTAGCCTTTCTGAAATTGGGTTTTTGCTAGACGATACTGTTACAATTGTTGCTGACGGCAAGTTCTGGACCAAGATGCTATACATCAGAGATAATGAGACAATCAGCGTCTCAGAAGAAATTGGAGATGTCTATCCAAAGGATCCGATAATCACTATATGTGGCTCGAAGATGACGATATCCAAAGTAGTTAGGGGCATTGGCGGATAAGATTGCCACTTTATGAATGCAACGAGCACCAGTTTGTAGAGAATATCCGGCGTCTTTTAGAGTCAAAGGAAAAGTTCCTTGTGAATCGCAAAATGATGTTGCACGATGACGCCAAGTATGGCCCAGCCACCATGCCTGACTACGAATTCAAGCGATATGAAATAATATGCACAAGGAAATCTGTCAACTCAACTGTTTACGCCAAAGTGCCCTTTATTGATACTTTTCACCACAACAGAATGTACGAGGAGGGAGAGAACCTTCACTCTGCCAGCGCGCTGTTGTTTCCAAGGATGTCAGTTCCATATTATAGAGTTGAGTACTCCGTCAATGTATGGGGTGGGACTTATTTTTTCCCATTTGATGCCTTATTTAATCCCGAAGTAGTAATTGAGAAGAGGAATGGCAAAAGATTTGGCAAAGATGGCGCTCTAATTCATGTATTGAGATACAATCCACCAGAAGAGCGTGTGCTGGCAATCAACTTACCGAAAGAAGTGATGGTGTTTGATGTCAAGAAAATGGTGCGGGTGGTAGATCATTCCTCAAACTTTTAGCATCCATTGGAAAAATGCAGGAAGTGAGGCTTTGAATGGCAGTAATTGCGCATTCTTGACGTTAAACCCGAGCAAGAGCATCCTCTCTTCAAGTTTGTTTTTCAATGTCTGCGGGAGTTGCTCTGCTTTAAAAGGCTGAAAGAGTTCAAAAAAGAAGTCTTGTCTGTAGTATGCAATGTGTTGGGCAAAGCAGTCCGATAATATCGTTGGATCCCCTGCAACCCTCCTGTCTACATCTGGTTGCCCCCCGCCACCACTATCAACAACTATTTGCAATGATCTTTTTATATAGTTCTCACGAGTAAATCTGGCATCCATTTTTTGGGGCATAGTGACATAGACTCGTATATCCCTTGCCACTTGCTCTACAGTCCTTTTTGCCAAGTCGCTTGCAGCGCTGACCTCCGATTCTCCAATAACTTTGTAATCTTTGCCAAACAGGTAGAACACAGCCAAGAGCTCATTCATTTTAACTAGTGGAAAGTCCATCTTGGCAGCCATGAACTGCTTTATCCTGACTGAAATGTCGGGAGGTAGGAATATCCCCATATAGGAATCTGCAATGACGGGCAACTCTATTTTCTAGTAAATAACAAGAACCCCAAAGATAAAGAAGAATGAGGAAAGGAAGAAAAAGTGCGCCTAATGCGCATGCGGTGGAGGTGCACTACCTTTAGATAAGGCTTCATTGAATGT
>DAINRW010000009.1:0-20434 GCA_036741615.1 Nitrososphaera sp. | reverse complement strand
TGAGCGATAAGGATGCAGCAAAGGCGTATGATTTGATCAGAATGAAATTAGGGTATTAATTTTGAGGTGAGGATAACGTTCATTTGCCTAAATAAACAGGAAATACCTTCTTTTCGTTTGATCCACATTGTTAGCGGTGCTTATGAGCGAGGAAGGAATGAAAGAAACTCCTGGCATAATGTTCGCACTGCAAGACCCTAGTTGTCACTTCAAATGGCTAAACAACAGTTGTACACTATCTTTCTCGATGTTACTTTTCATGCCCATGATGATAGTTCTGAGGATAGGTTGTCTCGGAACAGTTGTTGCAACCAAGATCCTTACATCAAGGATGCAAAACGAGGCTCTAATCGTTCAATAGACAAAAACCTTCTTTTTTTCTTTAGCACGAGATTGTGCCTATGCTCTTTCAATGGTCCAGATATATGATATTATGGAATTCTATATAACTAAAATTCGTGAGCTGTTCTTTGTACGGTATTTCATTGAATTTGGCTCAGATCTAAATCGCAGATAAATCTACATCAAATATTGCCAGGTTCGTGTCCAAAACTACTGGAAGCCAATCATATCTTTATAAAACCTATTAGTGCATTATATGACAAGTGGAGAAATTGCAGGGATTGAATAAGGGAACTGACACTGATATCTCTTTGCTGGAGCATTTTGAGAGAGAAATAGGGAACAAAATTCCTCATTTAGAGGATAAATCGGGTGAAGCGAAGATTGTTAACCCAACACCTCTGATTGACATTACGCAAGATCTGAAAGAATGCGCAAAAGTTGAGTATGGCTTGGATCTTGCCGATAAAGATCTGCGGGTTTTCGGTAAGTTCGATTCAAACTTGCTTGCAGGCTCAATCAAAGTGAGGCCTGCAATACGCATAATACATGATGCTATTTCGTCAGGCAAACTGAAGCGTGGACAGACTATAATTGAAGCAACCTCTGGAAACTTTGGGATCGCTTTGGGGCAAATTGGTAGGCTAGGTCTAGATGTTATTACTCTTGTATCCAGAAAGCTTCAGGAAGGTGTATTTGAGGAGTTGAGAAATGAGAAAACCCGTATCATAAACCTAGATATGGACATCTGCCCTGCTCCCGGCATGAAGGTCAATCCAAATCTTTTGGCTGCGAAAGTGACTGCATCAAATATACAATCACAGCTCACCGAAATCGGGTTAGACCCTGCTATTTTTGATAAATCACGCTCTGAAATAGAAGAACTTCTTGCAAAGCAGGACATAATAAACTTGGCAAAACATCTTGCGAGGATCTACGATTGTTTCTGCCCAGAACAGTATGACAATGAACTGAATATTGACGTGCACAGAACTGTGACCGCTCCGGAGATAGACCAGCAGTTGATTGAACAAGGCCATTCGCTGGCTGATTTCAAGGTTGTATGCACCTTTGGTACAGGTGGCACCTCTGGTGGCTTGAGCAGATACTTGATGGAGAAACATGGAAAGAATCCAGTACATGTAGTTTTTCCACTTGGTAATCAAGATGTTGCAGGAATAAGGACAAAGGGGAAGGCAGCAGGTTTGAAATTCTACGAGCCGGAACGATATGCAGGACAACACGAAGTGGACTTTGAACAGGCAAAACGTGTGTTGAAATTTTTCGTAGGCAAGGGATATGATATAGGGGAAAGCAGTGCCCTTGCGCTTTATGCAGTAATACAAATGGCTAATTTTGGTGGAGATGCAGGAAGAAAATTTGTAGTAATAATTGCAGATGGAATACAAAAGTACAGAAAGAGCGTTGAAATGATGCAAGAGACACAAGAGGATCGTCTAGAAGTTCCTCTTGAAGAAGCTGTATCAAATATCAGAAACTACGACAGAGTTATTTGGATTCATACCATGTATACTCCTCGCAAAGAAGGAATAGAATTAATTGCGAATTCGCTAGGCGTTGATGAAAGCAAGATCTCTGTCCCAAAAGCCAGTGAGGTGGAGCGTCTGTTAGCAACCCAAAAGGTTCCAGAGGAACTAGATAGTGCATTGGGCGGCGGAAATAATGAGAAAACATTGCTTGTCTGCATGATGGGTAATACTTCACTCCGAGTTGCTGAAGTGCTTGCAGAAAAAGGTATCGCAGCTAAAAGCTTGACTGGTGGAATTTCAGCGCTTTCCCAAGATAAAGGTAAGGAACTTTCTGAATTAGTACGAATAGCTACAGAATAATGATACCAACCCTACTGCATCCCAAGACACATAACCCGGCCTTTTTGAATTGGCGCAGATAGCACCGCCCAGTATTTATTTAATAAGCTCGCGGTTTGCATCCTGCAAATCCCTCACAAATATTTTTTTGAAGCGTACTACGCTCCAATCCAGTCTTTTTTTGACTACTCTGCTTCTGCAATACGGCCGCATAGCCTTATCCAAATGGATCCTGTTTCTTTCTTTATATTATTGAACTTCTGTGTGTATATTTTCCTTTGAATGGTTCGATCACAGATAAACTACTGCTGATAATGAGATACTTATTGAGCTAGTCAACAACAATAGTCTGACTCTGCTCTCGCATGAATTCCGTCAGATAATGAGGCCCTCCCGTTCCTTTGCCTGTAGTACCTGAGTCCTTCCATCCTCCAAATGGTTGACATCCTACCATTGCGCCAGTTGTTGCGCTTGCATATCTGTTAACATAAACAACTCCTGCCTCAATGCAATCCAAGAACTTTTTGACCTCTTCATCCTTTTTGGTAAATATTCCTGCTGTCAACCCATATTCGCTGTCGTTTGCGAGCTTGATGGCGTCATCAAACTTTTCGTAATCTGTAGTACATAGGATGGGAACAAACATCTCTTCTTTAAAGAGACGGTGTCTTTTTGGCAAACCGTCAATAATTGTCGGCTCCACATAGTAGCCGTACTTTAGGTCGTCTTCATTTCTGATTGTGCCTCCAGCAAGCACCTTGCCGTTCTTCTCTGCTGCTTTTATGTATTTTTGATATTTCCTGTATGCCTCCTCATTGGCAAGTGGGCCAACAAAAGTATTGGAGTCAAGCGGATTTCCTAAAGGTAGGTTTTTTGTCTTTTCGACAAGCCGACTGAGAAACTCATCTCTCACCTTTTTGTGGATATAAACACGAGCGCATGCGCTGCACTTCTGCCCCGAATACCCAAATGTCGCTTTGAGAACACCATCAACTGCCTTATCAATATCTGCTGTGTCAGTCACTATCACTGGGTTTTTGCCTCCAAGCTCTGCAATTAGCAATTTGGGTCTTGTATTGGCGAACTCTTTTGCCATATGAAAGCCTATATCTCGAGAACCAGTAAATACAATGCCCGCAACATCTTTGTTACTTACAAGCTCTTTGCCTATCTTGTCACCTGCCCCAATGACTAGGTTGAACACACCATCCGGCAGTCCTGCCTGCTTGAATATTTGCGCAAACTTCCATGCAACAATTGGTGTATTGCTTGACGGCTTGGCTACCACGGTATTCCCTGTGATTATTGCACCAGTGCTCATGCCTGCAAAAATGGCGGCTGGAAAGTTAAAGGGTGCAATTACACCCCATATTCCATAGGGTTTCATGACGCTCCTGCTCTTTTCGTTTGGATAGGCGCTTTTCATTATTGTTTCAAAGCCGTTGTTTTTTTCCATTTCTTCAGAATAATAACGTAAAAAGTCAATGGCTTCATCGATGTCTGCTATGGCCTCGTAACGATTCTTGCCGTTCTCATACGAAACCCACGCAGCCAGCTCAAACTTGCGATTGGCGATGATGTCTGCTGCGATCCTACATATGCGTATACGCTCCTTGTAGTCTGTTACGCCCCAGCGCTCAAATACTTTTTTTGCAGCTGCAATAGCTTTCCTGGCATGGCTTGCACTCCCGACTGGGATGTGTCCAAGCACTATTCTAGTATCAATAGGCGAGGTATGCACTACTGTGGCTGCAGTTGTTACCTCGCTTCCGCCAATTATCATTGTGTAGGTTCTGCCAAACTCTGATCTTACCTGTTCAAGTGCTTTCTCGTACCTGTCATGAAATTGTCCTTCCGTCTTTTCCATCATGAATTTGAGCAGGGTATGTTCGCTTGAGAACATCTACGTATAGATATGGTTGAAAGAACCTTAAAAATCATGGGTGCGTGAAAAGGATGCTCTACCACCTACTTTTGTCCATGTGAGGAAGAATAAGCTATGGCTATTGATTCTCTATGTGTGCTATAGTTTGTAGTACAGCACAAGCTCGCCGCCTTTTTTTCGCTCTATTTTCTTGAGCTGCAGTCTAATGCTCTGGGCTATTTCATCAAATCCATCTCCCTCAACAAGCGTCGTTGCAAGCCTCCCGCCTGCTATCTTCGGGGCAATTGTTATTGTAAGCTCATCAACAAGCCAAAGATGTAAAAGAGACCAGTTAAGCTCGCCTCCACCTTCTACCAATATTTTTTTTAACCCCATATTCTCCAGTTTGCGAAATAACAGTTTGAGGTTGACCCCATGTGGCACAGCGGCACTTCGTCCCTTTTTGCCTTCGCTTATGACCAGCACCTCTGCGCCCATATCTCTTAATTCCATTAGCTTTTCCTCGGGTGCTTTATCTGTGACAGCTACAATAGTCTTGACCTTAGATGCGGTGCGCATTATTTGGGAGTCGAGGGGAATCCTACCTCTACTATCAACTATTACTCTAGCAGGATTCTTGCCCTTCACTAGCCTTACTGTAAGCCTTGGATTGTCTGCCAGAATTGTAGAGATCCCTACTACTATGGCATCGACAGAAGCCCGGAGCTTGTGAACTCTCACAAGGTCTTCTCTTGAAGAAATTTTTGAATCTCCACTTGATGTCGCTATCTTGCCATCAACTGTCATTGCACTGTTGATTATTACTTTCAATCCACAAATCGCCCATTGATCATGACTGCTCTGATAGAGCTTTGACTCAGTCTATGAACAATTGCGGCATATGGATCA
This sequence comes from Nitrososphaera sp., assembly GCA_036741615.1. Taxonomy (GTDB): domain Archaea; phylum Thermoproteota; class Nitrososphaeria; order Nitrososphaerales; family Nitrososphaeraceae; genus Nitrososphaera. The sequence goes on along the minus strand of DAINRW010000009.1, from coordinate 15,490 downwards.
TGCATTGGATAGAGGTCAGCATGTTTTTTGTCGATAAATATTAGATCTGCAGCACGGCCAGCTTCTATGCACCCATTATTGAGTCTTAAAATTTGAGCTGAATTTATGGTTACCATCTTCAATAGCTCTTGTGCTTTTAACATCTCACCTTCAGTTGCCCTCGATGCCTTCCAGATATAATCTAGTTCTCTCAGAATATCTGGAGAGTTTAGCATAACATTGTCCGTTCCAATGCCTACAAGGCAGTTTTGCTTGAGCATTTGGCCAACCTTTGGAATCCCTGCGCCAAGCACACCGTTTGCCCTGGGGCAAATTACAATACCGCTTCCATTTTTTGCAACTAGCGACATTTCGTCTTCCGTTGCATTTGTCATATGTACAACAAAGTTCGGCCTTAGATGTTCCACTATCCTATCTACTTCACTCCTGCCAGTGTGTAGCTTGGAAAATTCGACTGTCTCTTTTGACTCAGCTGCATGTATTGCGATCAATTTTTTGCCTGCCAGTTGCCGATATTGTGCAAGCGCTGCATCAGTGTTTTCATTTGCGCCGCTTATTCCAAATCCATCTGCCGTCTCCACTATATGTTTAGCCTGTTCTTCTTTTTCAGTCGGTAGGCCAGATACATCCGTTGGGTTGCTGTAATAATTTATTCTCCCCAGGGCTACGCATTTTATCGGCAAACCCTCAACCGCATCTTTTAGGAGCCTTATCCCATCGAGTTCATCTTCACGAAAGTCAGCAAACGCAACTATTCCCTTTTTCATCATCGAAACCGCAGAATTCCTGATGAAGGCCTTCAGATGCTCTGGCAAGCTCTTTTGCAGAATCTTCTTCTTAACACCAAACACAGGATGCACTCGTGCATCAAGCCTCTGCTCAACTGCAATATCTTTTCCTATTGAATCTGCAATATGCGTATGCGCATTGATAAACCCTGGTATGATTATGAATCCCTTTGCATCCGTCTTCTTACCTGCACCTTTGTAAGTACCAGCCGCAGTACTTCTTATTATGCCATCTTCAATCTCAATGTAGCCCTGCTCAACATATTCAAGATCTCTACCTAAAAGCAGGCTGACATTTGTTATTGCTAAGGACATTGTATCTCGTAAATTGTTTGTATTTTACCTATTTCTCGCAGATCTCTAATAGTGTCAAGTGCCTTGGTCGCGGCTTCTGCTGCCTTCCTGCCTGTCTTACCTATTCCTATACCACAGTTGAGTTTAATATCATTGTCGGCTGTCACCTTCTTTAGCACTTCGTCAGCCTGCTCTTTTCTCACGCCATTAGAAATTACCATAATATTGTCGCCACCAAGGAAGAACGCAAGCGAATTATGCTTGAGGAACTCTTCTGCTATCCTGCTATAGATTTTCATGACAAGTGCTGTCAGTTCATAAGGTGATAGCCGATTGCCAACCTTTGTCGAGCTGTCTATATCGATGTGCATTATTTGTGCTATGTCTGCGTGAGAATTGACGCTGCCAAATATCTTGGAGTTGTTGCCGAGCATGTTCCTTCCCTCTTTTCTTGTACAGTAAGCATTGATATTCGCTTCAAATGCGGTCTTGCCAGTGCCAATTGTCATAGACATTGACATGTTGTCGTATAGCCTTGTAAGCTCATGCTGTATGCGCAAATGATCATCAGCATCAAGACCGTTTGTTATTGCAAAGTATTCATCAAATCTATTAAAGAAAACGATGCCGTCTCTTTCTGAGAATAGTCTTTGTACATCATGATAGATCCTTGCCTGAAGCATCTGAAGCTGCGCTTCTCTATCACTTCCAAGAGTGACAGTCCAAGGCCCGTATCCTTCAATTCTAATTATTGTCAGCTGTATCATTTATTATCACAATCCCCCCTCCGACTGTCTTTTGTAGCTTTCTTAATCGCAAAACCATGTTTACAGCTGCAGTGACAGCTCTGGCAGGCACTAGCTTTGCTCGTGCCCTTGCCTGCTCTATTGTCATGCCAGGTCCAGCTATGCCGAGCGTGACTGGCTTACCATGCTTTAGCGATAGATCAGCTATCAGACGCGCTGCATTTTCAGCTACAATGTCATCATGTCTAGTGTCACCTTTTATCACAGCACCTAGCGTGACTACTGCATCTACATTTTTCTTCTTCAACAATCCCTCAACAGCTAGGGGCATATCGTAGGTGCCCGGCACATATATGATGTAGTTTATCTTAGCACTTACAGTGGCTGCGTGATCTCTTGCACCTTCTAGCATCTTGAAAGTTATTTCGTTGTTAAACTCCGAAACTACTATTGCAAGATAAATCAATTGTGGTTATGCCACCCTGGCATTAGCTTTGAGCTCGCTTGCATCAATTAAAGGGATGCCAAATTTTTCAGCATATTTTTGTCCCGCTTCAATTGAGAGTGCCCTATGTGTCACTGAGTCCATCATTTCACAAATGGCTACTGCGGGTGTAATGTCTGCAAGCTGCGTGAGATAGACACATAGCTCGGTGTGACCCATCCTGTCGTGCAACAGGCGCTTTGATGCTATGAGTATCGGCACATGGCCTGGTGCCCGGAAATCTCTGGCGAATTGTTCTATACCTCCTTTGTCAATATTCTTGCAGACTTCTGCCATCTTCAATATGGTAAGTGCTCTATCCTCATCGGTGATGCCTGTATGCGTCGAGCGATGGTTTACCGCTATTGAAAATGAGGGTTTATCTCCATAGGTGGTTCTACCCTCAGTCAATTTTGAAAAGATAGGGTTTATCTTGCCCATATCTGCTATGATGTCGTGCATATAGACTAATCCCAGCTTGCTTGTGATCTCGTTTGCGACCGCAAGACACACAAGTCCTCCGGCGTCTTTTCTCATAGCCGCAATATGGTAAGGCTTGATATGCTCCGCAGCAACTACCATATCGATTTCATTTTCACGCGCTTTATCATCATGAACAAGCACAAACTTGCCAGCTTTGAGATCTGCTATTGCTTCAGCAAGAGACAACTAACTGTTTTGCCGCTTAATCTTATTAAAAGATTACTAAAGTTCTGGTAGTTACCAATCTTGTGGTAGTGTCTCACTAGATTATTCTAAGGCTATGCAAAGTGGTTCGTCGTAAGTAAAATCAAGTCACTAATGACTCATCTCATGCTATAAACGAACGCCTGACGCATACCAGTTCCCATGAGATGCTTCTTGAAATACAATAATGACATCTTTTTTTTGCACCTTCCATATTCTTATAATGTCATCGGTTATTGCCTCCGCCAAACGATCCTTCTCAGTCTGAGTTCGTCCACTATAAGTTGATATTGTTACTATTGGCATATTTAGCAATAGTACTGTAGACAGGAAAATTAAATGTTTTATTTTAGTTCTGTCTCTTTGGTAAGTTGGTCATGACGTATTTACCAAGGATATCTGTCTCAATATTAACACGGTCGCCTCTATGCCTCATGCCAAGGGTTGTTACCTTTAATGTGTGAGGTATAAGTGAGACAGAGACCCGATTATCCTCGACACCAACCAGAGTGAGGCTAACGCCGTCAACAGCGATCGAGCCCTTTGGTACTACTGATTTTATTAACTCTCTATCTAGATTTATCCAAATGGTCGTTTCAGACGACGTCTTATCAATATCTTCTATGATGCCAGTGCCATCCACATGGCCTAAAACGAAATGTCCTTCGAGCCTATCACCTACTCTCAGAGACCTCTCGACGTTAACCATTTCGCCTGGTCTTGTTTGACCAAGACTTGTTCGCCGGATGGTTTCAGATACCATTTCAAATTCCGCTTCGCCATTTGATAGCTTTGTGGCTGTGAGGCAGGCGCCATTTATGCAGACGCTGTCGCCTTTCTTGAGACCTCGCCCAAGCTTTCCCAGCCTGACTCGGATGATGGTCTCAGCCCCGCTTTTGCTCTTTGAGGTGGATGTAACCACAGCCATGCCTTTGACAATCCCCGTAAACATACGCTAACAAAGATCTAACGGTTGTTGAGAATATTTATTTGCAGACGTTATTATTATTGTCTTAGACGCCCAAAATGTGTCAGACAGCTGTATTTTATGGTGAGGCACTAGCTAGATATGGCTTTGGAGGCTCTCATCCGTTTGGGACTGACAGGCTTTACGCGTTCTGGAACAAGCTGCAGAGCGAACGAATTGACAATATCATAGTAGAAGAGCCAGTGATGGCAGGATACCAAGATGCAGCATTATTTCATGACACCTCGTATGTTGAATTGGTGAAAATAGCTTCAAGACACGGCGGTGTGCTTCTCGACAAGGGTGACACACCTGCATTTAAGGGTGCTTTTGAAGCCTCACTCTATGTCGTGGGATCGACGTTGGCTGCGCTTGATATGGTAGTGAACGGCAAAGACCAGAGAGGGAGAAAAGTGGATCATTCTTTCAACCCTATTGGAGGCTTGCATCATGCAAGACGCGATTCTGCAGGTGGTTTTTGCATATTCAACGACATTGGTATTGCAGTTCTGACAGCACGTGAAAAATACAGAATAAAGCGGATCGCATACATTGATATTGACGCACACCATGGAGACGGTGTCTTTTACGAATTCGAAGATGATCCACTTTTGTTCTTTGCAGACATTCATGAAGATGGGCGCTATCTTTATCCTGGCACCGGATCCTCGAGTGAGGTAGGCAAAGGTGCAGCAGCAAATACCAAGCTTAACATTCCCCTTGAGCCAGGCTCTCGTGACGGGGAATTTGTAGAGGCATTTGGTAAGATCGAGCAATTTTTAGATGATGCAAAGCCTGAATTAATAATACTACAATGTGGGGCAGATGGGCTTGCAGGTGATCCGATAACGCATTTGCAATATACTTCAAAAGCACACATGTTTGCTGCAGACTCTATTCATAAGTTGGCCCACAAGCACTGCAACGGCAGGATGATTGCGCTTGGAGGTGGTGGATATAATAGAGCAAACATCAGCACCGCTTGGACTCAAGTGGTTAAGTCACTAGCTAACGATATAGATTCTATACAAAAGTGAGAGAGGGATCTATCTTTCTTTCTCTTTGATTAGGTTTTAAAAACAACCTGAGAAAAGAAGTAAAGCAAGAGAAGATTACCGAGTAATACAGAAAAGAAACGTAAACTACTTACGAGTTGAGGCCTTTACCCGCAGGCTATGTTTTTTAGTGTACTGTTGACTCTGGTCTCACTTGAGACAATTCCGGAGCTAAATTTTCAGGCAAGCAAAAGAAAAATTAGCAGACATAACATGACTTTTCTTCTTCAGTATGAACCTCATTTTCTTCTTGCTGGGATAGACTCATCTAAGGCTGGTGGTGCAATTTCTCCGATCTGACTGTATAGTTTTAGAAATTTGTCTCCTTTTTCAGTCGTTCTAAAAACCTGTTCTGACGAATTATAATCAAGTAGTCCATTAATAGTGAGAACATTGAGATATTCCTTCAGTTGAGCATATGACAAGAATGCCCTGTACATAATCTTAGTTTTTGTTGCTCCTCCTGTTGCGGCTTCAAGGATTTGTGATATGATGTCGGTTCTGCTTCTGTATCGCACGCTATCTCTTATAACGTACCAGACTATTAAAGATTAGACAGATAACTTATAATAATTGGTATTTAAGCATTTGGGGGCTGTCGCCTTTCTTCCCTAATATTCGTTTTGGAGCGGCAGACGGGGGCGACTATTTACCGTTTCGAAAAATTTAGTTAACCCGACTCTAAGCAAGGGACCCAGACTAACCTATCTTAGTCTTTCAGAGGAGAAACCTAAGAAATTATAAAATTCCAAGGGTGGTCCACTACCTTTTTTCTCTTGGTGCGTTCCAATCGCTTTGTGACACGAAGTTGATTTGATATTTCAATTTATCAAATCTTTCAAGCTTGCCCACTCTTATGGCTCCATCGCAATACCACAATGCAATATGTTTAAGGTAATTGGGCTGATAGTGCTTGGGATATTCTTGATGACTTTTGGCACCTACTTTCTTAGCATAGCAGAATTGCCCGTCCTACATCTGCCAGATGTTAACTGGACGCTTGTTGGATTTGTTACATTGGTTGGAAGTATTGTAACATTTGGTTCGGCATTTGCAGTTAGTAGGCTTGCCTGAAAAATGATGCCATCTTTATCAAGAGAAGACAATTACACTTAGAATTTTTCAAATCATAGCACATGTCTCACATGAATTGAGGTCAAATTCTTCCTTTCTTTGAACATTAGTAAACAACGTATTAGCGTAATGCTCGTCCAAAATTCCATACAATATCTGGAGGCATGCCAAAAATACTGCTGCTATCTGGTGATATTGCTTCCATAGACGAGGTATGTGCGTCATAGTTTATGGTCTTCATTGCGTCAGCATCGAGATCAAGACAGGATATAAGGAAGAGTTACGGTTTTTGGATCGATAACTTAAAAGAACCAATTCGATCAATCAATTTGAAATGAGTGCTAAAAAGTCCTACGATGATGTTTTGCAGCTGATGCGTGAGCATCATAAATGGTTTAACACTTCAATCCCTCTTATAGCAAGTGAGAATATTCCAAGTCCTGCAGTAAGGGAGGCTCTTGTGTGTGATTTCGGAAACCGTTATGCAGAGGGATGGCCCGGCGAGCGTGTCTATGCAGGCTGCATCTATATCGACCAGGTAGAGCTGATATGCAACGACCTTGCACGCAAGGTCTTTAGGGCTGAATTTGCCGATTGCCGAGCGACATCTGGAGTCGTGGCAAACCTTGCTATATATGCTGCATTTTCAAACCCTGGCGACTTGATGATGGCTGCATCTATACCATCAGGGGGCCACATTTCACATGGAAAGAAAGAACATTCCGGCACTGCTGGACTAGTACATGGCCTCAACATCGAGCACTACCCCTTTTCAAAGGAAGAGATGACTATAGACGTGGATGCAACAAAGAAAAAGATAGAGGAGCTGGCACGTAATGGTAGAACTCCCAAGATAGGCATGTTTGGTGGCAGCTTGTTTTTGTTTCCACATCCTGTCAAGGAACTGGCTGAGTTTATGCATGACTATGGCATGTACGTCAATTATGACGGAGCGCACGTTGCTGGGCTGATTGCAGGGGGCGAGTTTCAAGACCCTCTAAGGGAGGGGGCTGACTCTATTACCATGAGTTCGCATAAGACACTCTGGGGACCCCAAGGTGGTTGTATAGTATCATATGCAAAGCATGCAGAGAACATCAAGAAGGCAATATTTCCTGGTAACACTAGCAGTCATCATCTTCATCATGTAGCGGGCAAGGCTATTGCACTGGCTGAATCGCTAGAATTTGGAAAAACATATGCTAAACAGGTGATAAGGAATGCAAAGGCATTGGCAGAAGCACTAGCAGGCTATGGTTTTAGACTACTTGGAGAAAAGAATGGATACACTGCATCTCATCAGATTGCTGTAGATGTTACTAAGTTTGGAGACGGTGGTACTATTGAGGAACAGCTTGAGAAGGCTGGAATTATATTGAATCGACAGTTGCTGCCCGGTGACATAAAGGCCGGCAGACACTATATGCACCCTAGCGGTGTTAGGATAGGAGTGCCTGAGACGACGCGACTTGGCATGAAGGAAGGCGAGATGAAAGAGATTGCCAATTTTATCAAGCGTGTTGTGGTAGACAAACAGGAGCCTGCCATGATAGCCAAAGATGTAGTTGAGTTTAGAAAACAGTTCCAGCAGGTGCAATATGCATTCGATAACGCTGTCAAGGCGTACGAATACATCAGCTTGACAGGCAGTAGATAGACAGATAGATGTATACAAAAGAGACATTCTTTGGCTAACAAATGCCTCCTGATTTTTAGTTAAGCTAACAAACAAAGTTCCGCTATTTTCCATCGTAAAATTATTTCTTTGGGCTGGCTGATTCATTCCCGTGAAACGATGTGGCTCTAATAAAATGATACTAGCCTGTTGATGGTTCCACAATCTGAAAACGTTAGAAGTTCAAGCTTGATGCTAAAAGACCCTGGAATTGAGAGATCCATTTTCAACTTGCACACGTTGTAACGAGTATATTTGGTAGATGAGTTGATATTATATTGTAAGACGTTATTCTATAGTATCTCAGAAAGGAATCTTCGCATCTTAGCAATTTTGATAATAATAACGTTTAATCCAGGTGTGTATTATTCCACGCAGTCTCCCTGCTGCAGGTAATTTGTCTGTTGCATAAAAATCTCTCAAGTATTAATTTAGCTCTCTATGAACCTTCATGGAGGTTTGTTATATCCGTAAAGTATCATTGCCACTTAAAGAATTTTACAAAAGAGGACTGCAAGAGCGAGAGGAAAGGCATTAGTCCATCACTCTTCAGTATTTATAGTTGCGAATTTCCCATCAGCGATTACTGCTGCAATCCCTTTTGTATTGCTTATATTTTCTATAGGATTTGAAGTTAAAATGATCATGTCAGCTTCCTTTCCAGGTTCTATTGTGCCTACTCTATTGTCAATACCGAGAGCCTCTGCACCATTGTTTGTAGCAATAGCTATAACCTCTAATGGCTTTATACCAGCCTCTGACAACAACTCTAGTTCGTTATGAAGACTCGCTCCTGGAATTAGCCCAAAGTTTGGTATATCTGAACCCGATAGAATCCTTACACCTTTGTCATGCATAGTTTTTGTTAATTGAAGCACTTTAGCCCAGCGTATATGATTTTGTGGGTCGGAAATACCATATCCATCATCTCCCTTTAGCATAGTCTCATATATGCTCAAAGTAGGATCTACGGGTACACCATTTTCTACTAATGCATTTATCATTTCCTCGATCTCGGTACTATTGAGATCTAACAGATCAAGCCACAAGAAATGGTCGAAAGGACCTCCACCATTTTCAAGGAATTGCTCCCTGTTGTCACCTGATGGTAATAAGGAAGGATTGACGGGTACTCCATGAGTTAAGGCATCAATTCCCATGTTTGCTGCATCAGTCCAGCTTGTCATGTACAGATGTCCTATGACTTCTATTCCTTGGCTATGAGCTTCGTCTATGGCCGCTTGTACCAAATTGGGGGGTAAACCGACGTAAAGCTTGACGTAATCGACTCCTGCCGCAGCCTGATGACGGACCTCCTCTCGCGCCTGTTCTTCAGTACTAATTTGCTTTTCTACAAAGGGTATTGCTATTTGCGGTCCATTAAGTAGTCTTCCCGCAGTGAACATTTCGGGGCCTTCTATAATGCCTTCCGATAAATTATGTTTTAAGGCTATTGATTGATTCGTGGGGCCTGCAGGACTTCTTATGGTAGTAACTCCGTAATCTAAAAGCAACTTAAGTGCATTTTCTGAAAAATCCTGGTTGTATGAATTCTTTCTCACTCCGGCGACATGAGCGTGCATATCAAAAAGACCGGGTATGACATATTTCCCTGTCAGATTTAAGATATCCACTCTTGTAGTTTCGTTATTGATAAGTGAATAATATTTATCATGATAGTCAGTTTGATTGGTTACCGCAACTATTTCGTTCCCTCTAATAATTATGACCGCATTTTGTTTTGCGGGATCTCCAGTGCCATCTATTAAGGTGGATCCTACCAATACTAACACTGTAGTGTTATCCCTCGTCTCCTGGGAAAAAGATGATGAGAATCTTACGTTATTCTGAGAAAAGGAGGCCGAGATATTATTAGATTCACGCTGTAAAGGTTCTTGTATAGAGGACGCAATTTTTGACTCAGGATGTGAGGAGGGAGAATTAGATGCTGACATCCAGAATATGCAGGAGAGGGTGAGCAAAAATAGCGATACTACTATCAATTTGAAATTTTGTACAAGCATATTCCTCTGTCCAGTTTGGGATATGTTAGAGACCTTTCTCTATTTTAATGAAAAAAGGATTGATAATGACCAACCTGATTTGCCATGAATGGAAGATGCATTTACAAAAGAATGATAAATTGAGAATTTATATAGTATTTTCAGCATTTCCCAACATCATCGCCCTGGCTAATTATTACCTGTCGCCATCATTAGTTCTGCCGCACTAACGAATATTTTTTGATTAAGTTCTTGTCTGTTTTTACTATTGCTTCTAGCATGCGCACCTCCGCTTTGTTTGAGTATTTTCGTTTTTGCTTCTATATAGGCTAAAAGAGATAGCTCTTCCACTTCTCTATCATCGATGTGATTATTATTATTATTATTGCTATTCATCTCAAATGATACATAATAGAACTTTGACTTCATCTTCATTACTTTTGTATACAGCGGAAGAACATTTTTTGATATAATGTTCTTGTTACTGCTAATGACAGACTCGCCATCATTAATCTGGGAAACTACAAGCTTCGAATTCCCGTATACTTTTATGATGTCTTTCGTATACCTATTTTTAATTAGCCATTCAAGGGCTTTTACCAAGGCGGTATAATTAGCGACGCTATTGGTAGATGATGTAGAATTTGGCTCCGCAGCCAGACCGCAGGACTCATGTAATAAAAGACCTTCTTTATTTCTAATGATGTAAGCATAACACGCTATCCCGCCTGGGTTCCTTGGCAAACATTGCCCTAGAAACCGCACAGTCACAATTTCTTTCATCATCCTTTTTTTGCATTACGCGCATTTAATATGTAGGATACTTTACCTCACATCTGAACTAAAAAAGCATAAATGAGTACACAAATTCCCTTGATGCACTCGCTCTTTCAGCCTTTGATTTTGAATCCCTGGGTCGTGGATGGTAAGAATTGGATAATCTATTTGGTCGAGTCAAGAGAATCGAATAAGAATAGGTACTGCGAGTCTTGGAGTAGGTGAACAGGGAGTCGAAATTATTGTTGCAAGTCGCTAACCCAAATATGCTCCACGCTAGATGTTGGAATTAGTTCTCTGCGAATGACTATATTGTCAGACTCCTTTTTGTAAAAAGTAACTGTAACAAAGTCTGAAACAACTTGAATATTTACAGTTTCGAAACTCTGTGGATCTTTTCTTGCATCAAATGCTTCAATCTTTATCTTATCTGGGTTGTTCATCTCTTTTTGAGAATACCTAACAATTACGTTATCTACTTCTAAGCCATGGAATTTTATTGTTTTTTTAGTCTCTGTCATAATACAGGGTGAAGCAACATAACAATAATAAATTTTACAATTTTTAGAGAATGATAGTCCCTCCGACTGAGAAGACCTGCTACCATTTTTTTGAGGGATCGTAGGAATAGGTACACCTAGACATGCATAATATCATGCGCCTGGACAATTCTACAAGGATCTTTACTCTTCAGCGGAAGTTTCCTTTTTGCTTCCTTTAACAAAAGTTGCTGCTTCATCGGTCAGAGAACTTCCTCGACCTATCACTTTGGCGACCTCTTCTTTGTTGGCCGGATCCACTGCTTGTTGCAAATAGCTTTGTTTTTCCTCAAGCTCTCCTTCCCTATATCCAATGCGGGTTGTTATCGATTTAATGTGAGAAGCCTCTTGAACTTTGTCGGCGGGAGTATTCGTCTTATTTGCTATTCCCTTAGACCATACTGCAACATCAGGCTCATCTAGTATATCAATTAGTCCAGTTGGTGTGTTATCAGTTTTTGTTAGATCAAAAGTATTAGATTTGGTTGTTGTTGTTCTTTCTTTGCTTTTTTCCATCCTCTTTTTTTTGTTGCCTTCTAAGTCTTCTGAGTCTCTTGGCTTTTCACCTTCTTCTTTTGTTTGATTAAGGGGCATCTTCTGTCGACTAATCATGGTTTACATACATTATAGAGACATCCAACGTGGATTGTTCTCCTATTAAGAGAGAGACGCGGCGAAATCTGATAGTTTCAAAACCCTTCTCTGGGAATTCCAATCCCTCTAACCTGTAACCCTCCAAGGTGTTTGTTCTTAGCTTTATATTATATCCATTCTAATCTTTAGAAAAAGAAAGTGAAGATCGGATTAATTTCAGATACGCATGACAATTTCAAGACCATAGAAGGTGCTGTGCGGATATTTGGAGAGAAAAGAATAGAATATGTGATACATGCTGGTGACATAACTACTCCCGAAGCGGTAGAAGCTTTTGCAGGGCTAAAAATGATCGGTGTATTGGGGAATAATGATTTGGACAAAAAAGGACTTACCAGTGCTTTTGAAAAAATAGGTGGCGAGCTTAGAGGTGAGATCTGTGAAATTGAAGAAAATGATCTCGTAATTGGTGTCTATCATGGAACTGATTTTAGAAAACGAGATGCTCTGATTCAATCAGGCAAATACAATGTTGTAGTTTATGGACATACTCATAAGATAGAAAATAAGATTGTTGGAAAAACAATGGTTATTAATCCAGGAACTGCTAACGGGTGGTTCTTTGGTTACAAGGCAACAGCTGCGATCTTTGACACGGTAAGCAAGCAATGCGATTTTGTAGATCTCTCGCAGGGATGACCTGCTGTATATAAATCTCGATATAAATGCAGTAAATGCCATTCTTTGGCCTTCCTCCAGGTAATTAAATTTGCAACTGCTATCTCATAGCTAGCTCTGTGCCCAACTGTTTTCACTACAAAACCTGAGAAAGTTGACTACCGGTGCTAAGTACCCACTAGGAATCTATCTCAGCATGGCAGCAATAATGTCAGTCCGCGAAACAGTTGTATCAAAAGGCAACTTCACTCCAGGTCAGAGTTGGGGTGCACTGAGGAAGGCATGGAAGGGATACAGGATCGCCAAAGTACAAGGCGACAATACTAAGATGAGCGAATACGCAAACAAGATCAGAAAGCTCCAAGGCGAGTTGGGAATAAGCGTTGCTTCATTCCCGCACTTAGGGATAAACTAAGTGCAACTTTTTTCTTTTCTACTTACTTACCTGTAAATCGAATCGTTATTCGACAATATTTGTTGTTTTAGTTTCATCTCGATCTGGGCCTTTGGCAAAGCGCCTACCATTACGTCGACTGCCTTACCGTTCCTGAATATCATCAGGGTAGGAATACTTTGTATACCAAAGGAAGTCGCTATCCTTTGATTCTCGTCTACGTTGACCTTGCCAAATGCTACCTTGCCTGAATATTCTCGAGATAATTGTTCAATTATGGGTGAGACCATTCTACATGGACCGCACCATGGCGCCCAAAAGTCTACAAGCATAATGGGATATTTCGAAATCTCGTTTGCAAAGTTGGAATCTGTGAGCCCAATTGGCTCGGTAATGGACGACATCATTGCCTTAGTGGCGGCCTCCTTTTGCAACTCAGCTAGCTTCTTATGCTTAATCGCCTCAAGTTCATCTTCAAAGTTCATAGCATCAGATCATATGAACAAATTGGCTATAATTCTTACGAGCGATATCTAATTATTAGATGGGCTCCATTTTTTGGAGCAGAGAAGGTGATTGACTTTGGTCGAGAATGATGAAAGAGGCAATATCCTTGCTGAGCAGCAGGAAGGCAAACCTGGGAAAGACGAAGGAGAAGAAGTTGAGCTTCTGAGAGCTGAGCTTGAATCAATCAAGAGTGAGTTGAGAAGGGCAAAGGAGTCATCTGAGAGTAGCCTCAATAAGATGAGGTATCTAATGGCTGATTTTGACAACTATCGCAAGCAGATGGAAAAGCAGCTTGCCTCAAAGGCTGAGTCGATCAAGGCAGAGTTGCTATTGAAGTTTCTTAATATACGTGATGACTATATCCGCGCACTCTCAATGGCTAAGCAGAGCAAGTCGGATAAAGAGGTAGTCATTGAAGGTTTAGAAGGAATACTGAAGAATATTGATTCGCTCCTTGCCTCCGAAGGTGTGAGGGAGATAGAGGCGGTTGGGACTCCCTTCGATCCTAATGTACATGATGCTATAGCATATGCTGAGCGGGATGGCTTGGCAGAGAATACAGTAACTGCCGAGATAAGAAAGGGCTACATGCTCAACGACAGGGTGCTAAGACCAAGCCTTGTTGAAATTTCAAAGATAGTTAAAAATAGTGTTAATGACACTAAAGAGATGGATATTCAAGGAGACGGATAATATGGGAAAAATAATAGGTATTGATCTTGGAACCAGTAACTCGGCCGCTGCAGTGATGGTAGGCGGCAAGCCAACAATAATCCAGGCAGCAGAAGGCACATCTATAGGCGGCAAAGCATTCCCGTCAGTGGTAGCATTTACCAAGGATGGGCAACTCATAGTGGGCGAGCCAGCTCGCAGACAGATGATTTCAAACCCTGAAGGAACAGTTATTGCAGCAAAGCGGAAAATGGGGACTGATTTTAAGTTTAGAGTATACGGCAAAGAATACACTCCGCAGCAAATATCCTCTTTCATTTTGCAAAAGATCAAAAGAGACTCCGAAGCGTTCCTTGGAGAAACGGTCGACAGGGCAGTCATTACCGTGCCTGCATACTTTAATGATAATCAACGCCAGGCGACCAAGGATGCTGGAGAAATTGCAGGTCTTCAAGTAGTAAGGATAATTAATGAGCCCACTGCTGCATCGCTTGCCTATGGGCTAGACAAGGCAAACAAGGACCTCAAGATAATGGTCTTTGACCTTGGAGGGGGAACGCTTGATGTTACTATAATGGAGATGGGGGGCGGTGTTTTCCAAGTCCGATCCACCTCAGGTGACACGCAGCTTGGCGGCACAGATATGGACAATGCACTTGTAGAATACATTCTACAGGAATTCCGCAAGCAATCTGGTCTTGATGTGCGAAACGACAAGGCTGCAATGATGAGGATAAGGGAGGCCGCAGAGAAAGCCAAGATAGAGCTGTCAAATGTTGTTACTACAGAGATCAACCTACCTTTCTTGGCATATGACCCCTCCTCAGGACCGAAGAACCTAATACTACAGCTGACAAGGGCACAGCTTGAGGAACTGCTTCGGCCCATAATTGAGCGCTGCAGGCAGCCTATGATGCAGGCATTGCAGGATGCTAAGATGACACCTGCAGATGTTGACAAGATCATCCTAATTGGTGGCCCTACGAGAATGCCCATGGTGAGGCAATTCGTAGAATCTGTTATGGGCAAGGAACCTGAACGTGGAATTGACCCGATGGAGGCAGTAGCAATGGGTGCTGCAGTCCAAGGTGCAGTCATAGCAGGAGACGTTTCGACCGACATCCTGCTTGTGGATGTAACTCCACTTACATTGGGTGTGGAGGTACTAGGTGGAATAAAGGAGCCTCTGATCGAACGCAACACTACAATTCCAACAAAGAAAAGCAAAGTGTTCACTACCGCTGCAGACTACCAGACTGCGGTAACAATACATATCGTACAGGGTGAGCGATCAATGGCGGCCGACTGTGTATCGCTTGGAATGTTTAACCTATCTGGTATTCCGCCTGCCCCCAGGGGTGTGCCCCAGATTGAGGTCACATTTGACATCGATGCAAATGGCATATTAAATGTCACAGCAAAAGACTTGGCTACACAAAAGGAAGCGAAGATCACAATAACTGCAAACAACAAGCTATCCAAGGATGAAATTGAACGGCTGAAGAAAGATTCAGAGCAGTTCGCTGAAGCCGACAGGAAGAAAAAGGAAGAGGCAG